>CAIWAJ010000460.1:0-7957 GCA_903910565.1 uncultured Rhodospirillales bacterium | reverse complement strand
GCGGAGCCATAGGCACGTCCAAATTGTTTCGAAAACAAAACAATAAGCATGTTCTTTTTGTGAACAAAAAGAACCAAAAAAACTTTTCGTTCGATTCCATGCCGTTGGCGTACACTCCCGGGAGAGTGGGAGGGTACGCACCGAACGGATAAACGTTTTTTGCTTCTTTTTTTCAAAAAAGAAGCGCTTCCCTCCCTAAGCCGCCACCTCCGTCGTCTTGGGAACCGCAATCTGCACGCTGTTCGGCCCGTAGCGGTCGGTGAACGCCGTGGTGTCGATCTCCTCCAGCATGATCTCCTGGTTCATCACCTTGCGCTTCCACGCCAGATGGTCCGCGTGCTTGTCATGGAATTCCGGCATGACTTCGCGGCCGAACAGCTCCAGGCTCTCGCAGATATGCTCATGCGTGTTCTTGCCGGCCTGGTTGAGCAGGATGATCTGGTCGATGTTCGAGGTCTCGAATCTCCGCAGCTTGCGGCGGATGGTCTCGGGCGAGCCGATCAATCCGCCCCGCAGCGCCCGCGCATGGCCCTCCGGGTTCTCCCGTTTCCACTTCTCGAACTCTTCCCACATGTTCACCGTCCCCGCCGGCGGGCGCTTGCGGCCGGGCTGGGCGCCGTAGAAGCGCAGCGCGAACTGGAAGAACATCGCCCCATCCGCCCGCCGCTGCGCCTCCTCGTCCGTCTCCGCGCACATGAAGTAGCTCACCAGCGCGATATTCGGGTTGATCTGGTAATCCGCCAGCCGGTCCAGACGTTTTGTAATCGCGTTGTAATACGCATGCACCCAGGCATGCGCCGCATCCGCGCTGAGAAACTGGAACGCCAGCGCCCCAAGCCCGCGCCGGCCCGCCATCTCGATCGTCTCAAGCTGCGAACACGCCACCCAAAGCGGCGGATTCGGCCGCTGGATCGGCTTCGGCAACACGTTACGCAACGGCATCTTGAAGTAGGGCCCGTCATATTCGCACGGCCCGTCCTTGAACATCGGGATCACCGCCCGCAGCCCGTCCTCCCACACCTGCCGCTTGTCTTCCATCTGCCGCCCGAACGGCTCCAGCTCGGTGATCGACGCGCTCTCGCCCGAGCCGAACACCGCCCGCCCATTGCTCAGCAGATCCAGCGTCGCAATCCGCTCCGCCACCCGCGCGGGGTGCGAGGTGGTGAGCTGCATGATGCCATGCGCCAGCTTGATCTGGCTGGTCCGCTGGCTCGCCGCGGCCAGGAACATCTCGGGGGTCGGCGAGTGGGAGTATTCCTCGAGGAAATGATGCTCCACCTGCCACGCGTAATCATAGCCCAGCCGATCCGCCAGCTCGATCTGGGTCAGCGCGTTCTGATACAGCTTGTGCTCGCTATCCTTCTCCCACGGACGGGGAAGCTGCAGCTCGTAGAAAATGCCGAATTCCATGGTTCGTTCCTCCGCGTTTTGGTTGGGATGATCGTTGCCCAATTGCCGGCGATTGGCAAATCCCCCACCTTGCACCCGCCCGGCCATCGTCTAGGCTCCGCCCGAACAAGGAGGACCCGCCATGAGCTTTCCCCTGCCGAGCGCCACCCCCGACTCCCTCGGCCTCGACGCCGCCCGCCTGGAAAAGATGTGCGCCGTCATCGAGCGCCATATCGCCCAGGGCAAACACCCCGGCGGCCAGGTCGCGGTCGCCCGCCACGGCAAGCTCGCCCTGTTCCGGACATTCGGCCACGCCCGCACCACACCCGCCGCCGCCGCCACCGATGACACCCTGTTCCTGCTCTACTCCAACACCAAGGTCGTCACCGCCTGTGCCATCTGGACCCTGGTGGAAGACGGCGCCATCCGCTTCGGCGATCGTGTCGCCGACCATCTGCCGGGCTTCGAGAAACACCGCAAAGGCGACATCACGCTGATCCAGCTCCTCTCCCACCAGGGCGGCTTCCCCTCCGCCGTCGTGCCCCCCGAGGCCTGGGCCGATCATGACCTGCTGCGCCGCATCGTCTGCGATTTCGTCCCCGAATGGCCCCAAGGCCAGCGCCTGCAATACCACCCCTCCGCCGCCCACTGGGTCGCCGCCGCGATGATCGAAGCCGTCACCGGTCAGGACTTCCGCACCTACATCCGCGACAAGGTGATCACCCCGCTCGGCCTCAACGCCGAACTCTTCATCGGCCTCCCCGAACCCCAACACCCCCGCGCCGCCGACATGCACGAACCCGACGGCGCCGGCGGGATGCGCAACAAACTGCCGGAATGCACCCCCGCCCACCGCCTGGCCGGCGTGCCCGGCGGCGGCGGATATGCCACCGCCCGCGCCATGGCCGCCTTCTACCAGATGCTCGTCCAGGGCGGTCAACTCGGCGGAACCCGCATCGTCTCGCCGCGTCTCATCCGCTACGTCACCCAGAACTTCACCGGTGAACGCCTCGATCTCGCCAGCGGAATGCCGATGCATCGCGGCCTCGGCCCCTATGTCCGCGGTACCACCGAGACCGTCCGCGGAATGGGCGCCCTGGCCCACCCCGGTACCTTCGGCCATGGTGGCGCCGGGTCGTCCTATTGCTGGGGGGACCCGGATTCCGGCGTCTCGATGAGCTTCCTCAGCAATTGCCGTCTCGCCGAGGAGGACCATGATTTGCGCATGGAGGTGCTCAGCAACATGGTCCACGCCGCGATCGTCGGATGAACGCCATGACCCCATCTATTTTCAAAGGCACCGTCCCCGCTTTGATGACCCCCTGCACCCCCGAGCGCACGCCCGATTTCGACGCGCTGGTGCGCAAGGGCCAGGAACTCGTCGGCCTCGGCATGTCCGGCGTGGTGTATTGCGGCTCGATGGGCGACTGGCCGCTGCTGTCGGACGAACAGCGCATGGCAGGCGTCGCCCGCCTCACCGCCGCCGGCGTGCCGGTCATCGTCGGCACCGGCGCGCAGAACCCCGCCCGCGCCGCCGCCTTCGCCGCCCATGCCAAATCGGTCGGCGCCCAGGGCCTCATGGTGATCCCGCGCGTGCTCTCCCGCGGCACCTCGTCGGCCGCCCAGCGCGCCCATTTCGCCGGCATCCTCGAAGCCGCCGGCGGGCTGCCGGCCGTGATCTACAACTCGCCCTATTACGGCTTCGAGACCAAGGCCGAGCTGTTCTTCGACCTGCGCCGCCAATACCCCAACCTCGTCGGCTTCAAGGAATTCGGCGGCGCCAAGGCGCTCTCCTACGCCGCCGAGCACATCACCGGCCAGTCGCCCGACCTCACGCTGATGGTCGGCGTCGATACCCAGGTGGTGCACGGCTTCGTCAATTGCGGCGCGGTGGGCGCCATCACCGGCGTTGGCAACGTGCTGCCGAAGGAGGTGCTGCATCTCGTCGCCCTCTGCGAACAGGCCGCTGCCGGTGATCCCGTGGCGCGTCGCCGGGCGGAGGAGCTCGACAAGGCGCTCGGCGTGCTCTCGAGCTTCGACGAAGGGGCGGACCTCGTGCTGTTCTACAAATACCTCATGGTGCTGACCGGCAACCCCGAATACGCCCTGAACTTCAACGCGTCCGACAGCCTCAGCGCCAGCCAGAAGCATCTCGCCGAGACGCAGCTCAAGCTGTTCCAGGCCTGGTATGCGGGGTGGAGCAAGGAGAATGGATAGCGGAAGCAAGCGCGTCTTTTTCTAAAAGGAAGCGCTTCCCTCCGTCACCCCCAGCACTGCGTCGGCAAAGGCCTCCGGCGCCTCCTGCGGCACGTTGTGGCCGGCATGCGGGATGATCCGCCGCGCATGGCCGCCAGTGAAGCGCCTTGCGTGGCCGTCCGGGGTGCGCGGCGGCCCCTCGACGCTGTCGGCGCCGCCGAACAGCACGATGCTCGGCACGGCGATGGCGGGCTGCGCGGCCAGGCGCTGTTCGATTGCCGCCACCGCCGGGTCGCCTGGGGTGTCGCCGAAGCGGTGGCGGTAGGAGTGGATCACCACCTCGACGAAATCCGGGTTGTCGAAAGAGGCGGCGGTGCGGTCATAGGTCGCGTCGTCGAAGCGCCATTCGGGCGACCAGAGTTCCCAAAGCAGGCGGCACAGCGCGCGCCGGTTCTGCGCCAGCCCGGCCCGGCCGCGCTCGGACTGGAAATAGTGCTGGTACCAGTAGCGATGCTCCTGCGCGGGGCTTACGGGGTGGCGGCCGGCCGCGACATCCTGGATGTTGTAGCCGCCGCCGCAGCTCACCAGCCCGGCGACGCGGTCTGGCCAGAGGGCCGCGACGATACAGGCGGCACGGCCGCCCCAGTCGTAGCCGGCCAGCACCGCGCGGGGGATGGAGAGCGCGTCCATCAGGGCCAGAAGGTCGGCGCCGAGGGCGGCCTGTTCGCCGGAACGCGGGGTGGTGGGGCTCAGGAAGCGGGTTGGGCCGTAGCCGCGCAGGAAGGGGATGATGCAGCGCCGGCCGGACGCGGCGAGGCGGGCGGCCACGTCGTCATAGGCGTGCACGTCATAGGGAAAGCCGTGCAGCAGGATGACGGGCGGTCCATCTTCCGGCCCAATGTCGAGATACGCGACGTCCAGCACACCGGCATGGATGCGCTTCATCGGGCGTTCCGCAGGTCCGCCTCGATGCGGGCGAGGGCGATGGTGAGGGCGGCGAGCATGGCCTGGGATTCCGCCTGCGGGCCGGTGGCGGTGAGCGCGGCGGTTTCGGCGTAACGGCGTTGCAGCACGATGCGGGGCGTGTCGCCGGCCAGCGCGATGACGGTGATGCCGAGCGCGGCATGGGCGATGCGGGCGGCGGGCTCGCTCCACAGGGCGGAAAGCTCCCCCTCCAGCACGACATCGGCGCTCGCCCGCGTGCCGGGCGCGACAACGCCGGCGTAGATGCCGGAGGCGGCGAGCCAGGCGCGCACGGCGTCCTCCACCGCCTGGGCCGGCGGCACCGCCCATTCCTCGTAGAAGCCGGTGCGGATGCTGCCATCGGCATCCAGCGATTGCAGGCCGCGGGCTTCGAGGCCGGGCCCGGCGCGGAAGCCGCGCACTTCCAGCACCTTGCCGCCGGGGCGTGGCGGCTGGGCGGCGGGGCGGGCGGCGAGCAGCGGCCATTGGCGGCGCTCGGCATAGGGGCGCTCGGACAGGCCGCAGCCGGCGAGGAGGAGGGGGAGCAGGAGGGCGCGGCGGTTCATCACGGGGCTCCGGAATTGCGGGGCGGCGGGGCGCCGAGTAGCATCGAGGCGGGGTAGCGGCGCAGGGTTTCGGCGGTTTCCCGCAGGCTGGAGGCGGCGGCGCGGGCATCGCGCAGGATCGGCACCAGATCGGCCTGCGCGTCGGCGGCGCCGGCATTGGCGCGCTTCACGGTGGTCTCCAGGGAGGTGATCAGCGCCGGCAGCTTGGCCGTCGCGGCGGCGAGGCGCTCGGCGGCCTGGGTGGAGGCGGTGATCAGACCGCGCGTCTCCTTGCTATCCAGCGTGGCGCGTAGCGCGGCGGTCAGCCCGCGCAACTCGCCGGTGAGGCCGGGCAGATCGGCCTCCTCGGCGTTGCTGCGGAGGGTTTTCGCCAGCGCCGCGAGATCGGCCAGCGCGGCGCGGGTGCTGCCGGTGGCGAGTTCGCCGTGGATGTCGTCGAGCACGGCCTGAATGGTGGTGGCGATGCGGCCGATATCGATGCCCTGCACTTTCACCGCGAGCGCCTGGGCGGCATCCTGCACCTGGGTCAGCGTGCTGGGCATCGACGGCAAATAGATCTCCTTCGGCGTCCACGGCACTGTCTCGGCGGGGAATTTCACCGGATCGACGAAATCGAGCTCGATATAGGCCAGCCCGGTGATCCCCTGGCTGCCCAGCCGGGCGCGCAGGCCGAGATCGATGGCGGTCGCCTGGTCCGGCACGCGGCCCATCCGCTTGGGGTCGATGAGCCAGCGCACGACCACCATGCGGGCCTCCGGCCGGCGGGTCTCCACCGCCTGGTCGGACATGTAGGCCGCCGTCACCAGGCCGATCTCGGTGACCTGCCCCAGCGTCACGCCGCGGAACTTCACGGGCGCCCCGACATCGAGCCCCTGCACGGATTCGCGGAAATAGGTCTCGTAGCGCACCCCGTCGCTGACCCGGTCGCGCCCGAGGAACATCACCAGGCCGACGGCGGCGGCGATGCCGGCCAGCAGCAGCAGCCCGACCCGGAGCGAGGCAGCCCGATTGCTCATGATGTCGCGTCCTGCATGATTTCGCGCCGGAAGAAGGCGCGCACGGTGGGGTTGGTGCTGGTTTCGCCGAGTGTGCGCGGGTCACCCTCGGCGATCATGCCCTGGGCGGTCTTGTCGAGCATGATACAGCGATCGGCGATTGCCAGGATCGAGGCGAGCTCGTGGGTGACCACCACGAAGGTGATGCCGAGATCGCGCTTGAGGTCGAGGATGAGCTGGTCGAGCTCCGCTGACGTGATGGGGTCGAGCCCCGCCGAGGGTTCGTCGAGGAACAGCAACGGCGGGTCGAGCGCCAAGGCGCGGGCGATGGCGGCGCGTTTGGCCATGCCGCCGGAGATTTCCGCCGGCATCAGCGCGGCGGCATCCCCGAGGCCGACCAGCCCGAGCTTGGTGCGCGCGACGCTCTCCCGCGCCGCGAGGGGGAGGGAGGTGTGCATCTCGAGCGGCAGCATGACGTTCTGCAGCAGGTTCATCGAGCCGAACAGCGCGCCCATCTGGAACATGACGCCGACCTTGGTGCGCAGCGCGGCGCTGGCCTGCGCCATGTCGCCACCGAGCACGCTGACCGTCCCGCCGCTCGGCGGCAGCAGGCCGACCAGAATGCGCAGCAACGTCGACTTGCCGCAGCCGGAACCGCCGAGGATGACGAAGATTTCGCCCTGGTGCACCGCGAAACTGAGATCATGGAACAGCACCCGCTGGCCGAAGCGGCGTGCCAGGGCGGTGACGGTGATGAGGTCGGTCATTTAAGGAAGCGCTTCTTTTTTGAAAAAAAGAAGCAAAAAACTTTTATTCCATTGGTGTGTACCGCTCCAGACCATCCCGGGAGGCAAGCCAACGGCAACGAAGTCAGAAAAAGTTTTTTTGGTTCTTTTTGTTCACAAAAAGAACGCCTTCCTTCCCGGATTATCATATGCCCAACCGATAGAACGTAATGGCGAAAATCCCATCGAGCACGATGGCGCTCACAATCCCGCCCACCACGGCGCGGGTCGCCGAAACGCCCACCGCCTCCGGCCCCAGCCCGGTCGCCATGCCCGCCCGGCAGCCGACGGCGGCGATGGTGGCGCCGAACACGGCCGACTTCGCCAGCGCCCCGTAGAGATCGCCCGGCACCACCCAGGCGGCGATCTGGTTGCCGATCGCGACGGGCGGAATTCCGTCGCCCACCAGCACCAGCGCCATGCCGATCAGCCCGGCGAAATCGAGCACCATGGTCATTGCCGGCATGACCAGGATGGTGGCGAGCAGGCGGGGCAGCACCAGCATGGTCACCGGGTCGAGTCCCATGGTGATGAGCGCGTCGACCTCCTGGTTCACCTTCATGGTGCCGATCTCGGCGGCGAAGGCCGAGCCGCTGCGGCCGGCCAGGATGACGGCGGCGAGCAGCGGGCCGAGCTCGCGGATCAGGCTGATCGCGACCAGGTTGGCGACGTAGATATCGGCGCCGAAGCGGCGCATCGGCACCAGCGACTGGAAGGCCAGGATGAGCCCGATCAGCACGCCGAGCAGCAGCACCAGCGGCACCGCCTTCACGCCGGACTGGTCGGCGGCGCGCCACAGATCCTGCATGCGGAACATCTTCGATCGCACCGGCAGCATGGCAAGGGCGAGCACCGCCTCGCCGAGAAAGGCGATCCCGTCGGTGGCGGCGGTGAGGAAGGAGGTGAAGACCTCCTTCCAGCTCGGCACATGCGCCTCGCCGGCCCGCGGTGACGCCTTGCGGGCATCGTGCACGCGGGCGAGCAAAGCGCGCACTTTCTCGGTCTCGCCGGCATAGGCGGGCAGCGCGCCGAAGGCGGATTCGATGTCGGCGAGCAGGGTGAT
>CAIWAJ010000459.1:0-37894 GCA_903910565.1 uncultured Rhodospirillales bacterium | reverse complement strand
GTTGAGGAGCAGGCAGGGCAGCACGAGGAACAGCCAGGCGAGCTGGATCGGGCGGCGGCCGAAATGCCCCATGTCGGCGTAGAGCGCCTCGGCGCCGGTGACGCACAGCACCACCGAGCCGAGCACGAGGAAGGCGAGGTAGCCGTGGCGGAACAGCACCGCGATGCCGTAGGTGGGCGAGATCGCCAGCAGCACCTCGGGGTTGCCGATGATCGCCCTGGCGCCGAGGAGGCCGATGACGGCGAACCACAGGATCATGATCGGGCCGAACAGCCGGCCGATGGTCGCGGTGCCGCGGTATTGCACCAGGAACAAGCCGAGGATGATGACGACCGAGAGCGGCAGCACGAATTCCTGGAAGCGCGGGGCGGCGATCTCCAGGCCCTCGACGGCGGAGAGAACCGAGATCGCCGGCGTGATCATGCCGTCGCCGAAGAACAGGCCGGCGCCGCAGATGCCGATCATGGCGAGCACGCGCGTCATCTTCGGGCCGGTGGCGCCGCGCTGGGCGAGGGTCATCAGCGCGAGGATGCCGCCTTCGCCCCGGTTATCGGCGCGCATGACGAGGAGGACGTATTTGACGGTGACCACCAGGATGAGTGACCACAGGATCAGCGAGAGCACGCCGAGCACGTCGGCGCGGGCCATGCCGCCTTCCTTGAAGTGCTCAAGGCTCGCCTTCAGGGCATAGAGCGGGCTGGTGCCGATGTCACCGTAGACGACGCCGAGCACGCCAAGAAACGCCGCGAGTTTGACGGGGCCGGCCGGGTGGGCGGCGTCGGCGGTCGCAGTGGTCATGCTGTGGCTCCATGTCGTGCCGGGGCCGGCACTCGGCGGCGCTCGATACGCTTCGGCCATGACGGGTGCAAGCGGGCGCCGGCATGGCTGGTGTTCATCGGCGGCGGGCGACGGTGCTCAGGCGCGGCTGCCGAAAATGGCGGTGCCGACGCGGACATGGGTGGCGCCGTGGGCGATGGCGGTTTCGAAATCGCCGGACATGCCCATCGACACCACTTTCAGGCCATGGCGGGCGGCGCGATCGGCCAGCCAGTCGAAATGGGGGGCGGGGTCTTCCTCGACGGGGTGGATGCACATCAGGCCGGTGAGCGCGGCGCCGAAGCGGGATTTGCAGTCGGCGATGAAAGCATCGGCATCGGTGCGGCCGACGCCGGATTTCTGGTCCTCGGCGCCGACATTGACCTGGATGAGCAGCTCGGGCGTGCGGCCCTCGCGGGCGATGGCGTCGGCAATGGCGTCGGCCAGGCGGGGGCGGTCCATGCTTTCGATGACGTCGGCGAGGCGCACGGCGTCGCGCGCCTTGTTGGTTTGCAGGCCGCCGATGATGTGCAGGCGCATGGCCGGGTGGGCGGCGCGCAGATCGGGGAATTTGCCGGCGGCTTCCTGCACGCGGTTTTCGCCGAAATGGCGCTGGCCGGCGGCGAGCGCGGCGAGGACGGCCTCGGCGGGGTGAATTTTGGAGACGGCCACCAAGGTGATGTCCTCCGGGTGGCGGCCGGCGCGGGTGGCGGCGGTGGCGATACGGTCCTGGATGCGGGCGAGGTTGCCGGCGACCACACTATATATATTGTCCATGGGCTGATGCTTCCGGCCGGAGGATCGATGGACCGCAAACTTGTCGCATGGGGGCGCGCGGTCAAGTCCGCGGGGCGGGGAATTCCGCCGCTGTGGTTGTTCACCGATGAAGTGCGGCTGCCGGACCCGGTTGCCGCGGTGGCGCGGCTGCCGGCCGGGCTGTGTGGCGTGGTGTTCCGCCATGATGGGGCGGCTGGCCGGGCGGCGCTGGGGAAGCGGCTCGCCCGTGTGTGCCGGGCGCGGCGGCTGGTGCTGGTGGTGGCGGGGGATTGGCGGCTGGCGGCGGCATTGGGGGTGGGGGTGCATTTGCGCGGCGGGCGGCGCATCGGGGGGCGCTGGGGGATGGTGACGAGTTCGGCCCATTCGGCGGCGGAGCTGGTGCGGGCGCGGCGGGCGGGGGCGGATGTCGTGTTCCTGTCGCCGGCCTTCGCGACGGCGACCCATCCGGGCGCGGCGGGGCTTGGCGCGGTGCGCTGGATGGGGGCGGCGCGCCGGTTTGGCGGGGGGATGGCGGTGGCGGCGTTGGGGGGGGTGGATGGGCGGACGGTGCGGCGGCTCCGGGGGTGCCGGGCGGCGGGGGCGATCGGGGCCTTGGCCTGACGGCTGTGGCATATCCGCCACAGTGTTTCGAAAATGCCATGCGACCCCGCTTTGGGCAATTGCGGGTTGCGCAAAACACATTCAATACTCTCCTCAGGTCTGGCTGCCCCACCCGTTACGGGAGTTCTGCTGCATGCGATCGCACAGGCTCAGGTGGGAACGGGGCGGGGCCTGGAAACAAGGAGGATTGAATGCGTAATTATCTTCTCGCCTCGGCGGCCCTGATCGGCCTCGTGGCCGCGAGCACCGCCCAGGCGGCGACGTTCGCGACGAGCGACCCCTCGAAGAACGCCTCGGCGTTCGGTTCGCCGCAGACCAGCCCGGAGCCGGGCAAGATCATCGTCCACATGGGCGGCTTGGTCGCGGTTGACGTCGGCGTCATCGGCAACAACTCCGACAAGTCGTCGACCACCACCGCGAAGCTGCAGCCCTATGGTATCGGCGGTTATTTCCGTCTGTACTTCGGCGTTGACGGCAAGCTGACCAACGGCATGATCTACGGTGCGAAGAGCGAAATGCGCACCCTGTTCGCCGGTGGCACGCCGGGCGGCTATGCCGGCGGTGCGCTGAACGGCGCCGGCGTCGGCAACGCTTCGGCGAACTCGACCGCCTCGCTGTGGTACACCCGCCGCGCCTACACCTATCTCGGTGGGGATAGCTGGGGCCTGCTGCGCATCGGCCAGGGCGACGGCCCGCTGTCGCTGTTCTCCGGTTCGTCGATCACGACCGGTGAAGCCTACGACACCGGCCACTGGGACGGTGACGTTTGCGACTTCATTGGCTCGAACTGCCTGAGCTGGGTGTTCCCGGACGTCGGTAACGAATACGACTCCGCCAAGATCACCTACATGACCCCGAAGATGAACGGCTTCCAGGCCGGCGTCAGCTTCGCTCCGTCCTCCGCCGCGCTGACCGGCAACGACGGCTTCAACGCGAACGCGGGCGGCAGCGCCCGTCAGTCCGTGGCGGTCACGAACTCGGACACCAACCGTCCGCGTAACCTGTTCGAAGTCGCCGCTCGCTGGTCCGGCAATCTCGGCCCGGTCGCGGTCGACAGCTGGGCCGGTTACTGGGGTTCGGGCATCGTGTCCGCGGCTCCCGGCGCTCTCTCCGCCGGCGTGTCCAAGGTCAACGGCCTGAGCATCTTCAACTGGGGCACCTCGCTGACCTACCAGGGCTTCTCGGTGTTCGGCACCATCAACGGCGGCACGACCAACGGTCAGGCCGGCACCCCGCTGGTGACGCTGGCTTCGGGTCGCAAGAAGAACCAGCTCGCCGGCATCGTCGGCGCGCAGTATGCCTCTGGCCCGTACACGGTCGGCGCGGCGTACTATCAGGTTGAGCGTCAGGGCTCCAACGGCGGCACGGGCAACCGGACCGAGCGCGCCTTCGACATCGGCGGCAACTACACCGTTGTCACCGGCCTCGACTTCTTCCTGGGCTACACCTACGGCACGATCCACCAGAACGGCGTGAACTTCGTCGACGCTGGCGGCCCGGCCACGGCCAACAACAAGTCCACCTCGAACGCTCTGATCGGCACCATCCTGGTTCGCTGGTAAGCTTCGACTACGACTTGACTTCGACTGGGAACGGCGGGGCATCAGCTCCGCCGTTTTCCGTTTTGGCGGGCCGTGCTCCGATCGCTTGGCGACGCGGCGGAGGCGGTGTAGAACGTCGGCCAGCGCCATTGGGCGCGGACACATCGGACGGAACGGATAATGCGTATGCGGTCGGGAACTCTCGTTGTCCTTCTGATGACGGCGATCACTTTGGCGGGCTGTAACGGCCTGAAGAACGAAGGCGTGTCCGACGATTCCTGGCAGGAAGTTAAGCTGAAGGCGAAATCGGGCGACGGCAGCATCTTCGGCGGTGACGGGATCACGTTCGGCGGCAAGAAGAGCGCCGATGATGGCGGCACCGGGATCGGCGTGAACGCCTATCTGTGGCGCAGCTCGCTCGACACGCTGTCATTCATGCCGCTGACCCAGGCGGACCCGTTCGGCGGCGTCATCATCACTGACTGGTATCAGCCGCCCAATGGGTCCGGCGAGCGCTTCCGCGCCACGGCCTATATTTACGGCCGGCAATTGCGCTCCGACGGGATCCGCGTGGCGATCTACCGGCAGGTGCTGCAGAACGGGCAGTGGATGGACTCCGCGGTGAACCCCTCGACGGTGACCGAGATCGAGAACCGAATTCTGGCGAAGGCGCGCGAGATGCGGGCCGAGGTTCAGGGCAGCTAGGAGAAGCAAGCGGTTCTTTTTTGAAAAAAAGAACCAAAAAACTTTTGTCCGTTTGGTTGGGAGTATCCCTGAGAGGGACCGCACCAAACGGATAGAGAAGTTTTTGCTTCTTTTTTCAAAAAGAAGCGCTTTCTTGCTTACGGCACCAGCACGGTGCTTCCTGTGGTCTGCCGCGCCTCAAGCGCGACATGGGCGGCGGCCGCCTCGGCCAGCGGGAAGGTTTGATTGACGCGGATTTTCACCGCGCCGCTCGCCACCACATCGAACAAATCGGCAGTGACGCGCTCGAGGTCGGCGCGTTTCGTGGTGTACGTCCCGAGGGTGGGGCGGGTGAGGAACAGGCTGCCCTTGGCGGAGAGTATGCCGATATCGACCGGCGGGACGGCGCCCGAGGCGTTGCCGTAGCTGACCATCATGCCGAGCGGGGCCAGGCAGTCGAGGCTGGTCATGAAAGTATCCTTGCCGACGCTGTCATAGACGACGGGCACCATGGCGCCGCCGGTAACGCGCTTGACCTCGGCGGGCAGGCCGGCATGGCCGATGACCACGTGGTCGGCACCATGGGCGCGGGCGAGTTCGGCCTTGGCCTTGGTGGAGACCACGCCGATGACGGTAACGCCGAGATGCTTGGCCCATTGGCAGAGGATGAGGCCGACGCCGCCGGCCGCGGCGTGCACCACGATGGTTTCACCGGCGGAGACGCGGTAGGTGCGGCGGAGGAGGTATTGCGCCGTCATGCCTTGCAGCATCATCGCGGCGGCGGTTGTGAAGTCGATAGCGTCGGGCAGGATCACCAGGCGATCAGCGGCGATCACGCGCTCGGTGGCGTAGGCACCGAGCGGGCCGCCGGCATAGGCGACGCGATCACCGGGTTTCACGGTGGTGACGCCATCACCGACGGCGAGCACGGTCCCGGCGCCCTCCATGCCGATGGTGGTCGGCAGGGGTGATTTATAGAGACCAGTGCGAAAGTAGACGTCGATGTAGTTGAGGCCGACCGCGCCATGCCGGATCAGGGCCTCGCCCGGGCCGGGCTCGGGGGTGGGGACGTCCTCCCAGCGCATCACCTCGGGGCCGCCATTGGCGTGAATGCGGATCGCTTTGGTCATTTGAGGTCCATGGGGTTGGGGTGGACGCGAGGGGGGATCATAGCAGCCGGCCCTGGGATGGCGGCGTCAATTCGGCCGCGGCGCGGGTTTCGAGGTCGAGCAGGAAGCGCTTGGTCGGCAGGCCGTCGCCGCCGGAATAGCCGCCGATGCCGTTGCCGGCGAGCACGCGGTGGCAGGGGATGAGGATGGGGATGGGATTGCGGCCGTTGGCGCCACCCACCGAGCGCGGGCTGCCGCCGGCCTCGCGGGCGATATCGCCGTAGCTGCGCGTGGCGCCGGCGGGGATGCGGCAGAGGGCGGCCCAGACGCGCTTTTGGTAGTCGGACCCGAAGGGGGCCAATGGCAGGTCAAAATCGAGGCGTGCGCCGTCGAAGTATTCCTCCAGCTGATCGCGGGCACGCAGGAGGAGCGGTGTCTCGGTCTGGTCGCGGCCCCAGCCCCAATCGACGGCAACGATCGCCCGGTCCTCTTCGGAGAGGGTGAGGTCACCGACGGGAGAATGGAGCGACAGCTGGGGCACGCGCCGGGGGAGATCCTGAGGAGAGGCGAATTATGGCGAGGGGATGGCAGTCTCTGCGGTTCGATGTCAAGCGGGGGGGGGGAGAAGGCAGCGCGTCTTTTTGAAAAAGGAAGAAAACCTTTTGGTTCGTTTGGCTGGGAATTGACCAGGGCTGCTCGGTGCAAACGGATAGAAGTTTTTTGGTTCTTTTTTCCAAAAAAGAACTGCTTACTTTTGTCGACGCCGCAAGGCGGCTGCCAGGGCCGCGGGGTCTTGGATTGGCAGACCGCAGACCCCGGCGCGACACAGATACGCGGCTGGCGCCGGTGAGGTTTTGCCGAACGCGGGGTGGCCTGCCTCGAGGACGGTTCCAGGCGGGGCTCGCAGAACGCAGACTGCCGGATCGGGCGCGGCGAGGGCCGCGGCGAGGAGGGATTGGGTGCGCGGATCGTCGGCCGGGCCGGTGACGACGACGCTCGCCATCTCCTCCAGCATGTCGGCGGCGGCGAGGAGCCCGGGGGCGGCGGAGAAGCTGTCGCCCAGGCCGCCATAGGCGCGGATCACGGCCTCGGCACGGTCACGGAAGCGCGGGCCGCCGGTGAGGTGGTGAAGGCGGGGGAGAACTTGGGCAATGACGCCATTGCCAGAGGGGGTGGCGTTGTCGCCGGGGGTGCGGGGGCGCGCGTCGGGGCCGAGGGGCACATCGGTGGCGTCCGCGGCGGTGGAGAAGTAGGAGCCGCCGCGATCGCCGAACCAGGTGTCGGCGGCGTCGGTGATGCGGCGGGCGCGGTCGAGATAGGCGGGCGTTCCGGTGGCCTCGTAGAGGGCGAGGGCAGCGCGCGCCATGGTGGCCTGGTCCTCCAGCAGCGCGGCAGCGGCGATGCGGCCCTGGCGCCAGGCGTGCTGGATGCGGCCATCCGGTGCGGCCATGTGGGCGGTGATGAAGGCGAAGGTGTTCTCGGCGAGGGCAATCCAGTCGGGCCGGGCGAATACCGCGCCGGCGCGGCAGAGGGCGGCGATGGCGAGGCCGTTCCAGTCGGCCAGCACTTTGTCGTCGCGGCTGGGGCGGATACGGTAGTCTCGCGCGGCGAGCAGCGTTTCACGGCTGGCGGCGAGCCGGGCTTCGGCCAACGCGTCGCCAGGCGGGGTGATGCGGCGCAGGATGGTGCTGTGTTCCCAATTGCCGGCGGGCGTGACGTCGTAGGCGGCCTTGAAGGCGCGGCTGTCGGGGCCGAGCAGGGCGTCGATCTCGGCTTCCTGCCAGACGTAGAACTTACCTTCGACGCCCTCGCTGTCGGCGTCCTCCGAAGCGGCGAAGGCGGCTAGGCCGGCGACTTCCTCAGCTCGCATGTCACGGATCAACCAGTCGACCGTCTCGGTTGCGCGGGCGGCGTAAAGCGGCGAGGGGGTATCGGCGTGCGCGAGGGCGAGGAGATCGAGGAGTTGCGCGTTGTCGTAAAGCATTTTCTCGAAATGCGGCACCAGCCACTCGGCGTCGGTCGAATAACGCGCGTAGCCGCCGCCAAGATGGTCGTAGATGCCGCCTTGGGACATGCGCGCCAGCAGGAGATGGGTGGCGGCTTTGCCGGCGGGGTCTCCGCTGCGCCAGGCGTTCTGCCAGAGGAAGCCGAAAATCGCTGGATTGGGGAATTTAGGCGCGCCCTTGAGACCGCCGAGCTCAGGGTCATTGAGACGCAGCAGGGCGGAAGCCGCGCGGTCGAGAGTTGCGGGGCCGGGCATGTCGCCGGGGCGCTCGGCGGACGTCGCGACAAGCGTGCGCTGGAGGGTCGCGACGTTCTTGGCGATCGCATCGTTGTCGCCGTGGAAGGCCTCGGCCACGCCTTGCAGCACCTGGCGGAAAGAGGGGCGGCCCCAGCGCGGTTCGGGCGGGAAATAGGTGCCGCCCCAGAAAGGGGCGCCATTGGGGGTGAGGAACATGGTGAGCGGCCAGCCGCCCTGTTCGCCGAGCGCGTGCAGGGCGGACATGTAGAGATGATCTATGTCCGGCCGCTCCTCGCGGTCGACCTTGATGTTGACGTAGAGCGCATTCATTAGGCCCGCTGTCTCGGCGTCCTCGAATGATTCATGGGCCATCACGTGGCACCAGTGGCAAGCTGCGTAGCCGACCGAGAGCAGGATCGGCCGGTTGGTCGTTTTGGCCTCTGCGAGCGCCGCAGCGCCCCAGGGACGCCAATGCACGGGGTTTTCGGCGTGCTGCAGCAGATAGGGGGAGGATTCGTGGCGCAGGAGGTTTGCATCGGGCGGCATGGTTGGTCCTTGCATCGGGCGGCTGCATCGCAGATAGGGGCATTCACGCGCATGGACAGTGGCGAGCGGGCCGGGCGGCGTGGAAAGGGGACACCATGGCGGATGACGAGAGCGCGGGCGAGGGTCGCCTTTATTATGATGCGCACC
This sequence comes from uncultured Rhodospirillales bacterium, assembly GCA_903910565.1. GTDB lineage: Bacteria > Pseudomonadota > Alphaproteobacteria > Acetobacterales > Acetobacteraceae > CAIYPH01. Next base: position 29,432 of record CAIWAJ010000459.1, on the reverse strand, counting down.
TCTTCGTGTGCTGCAACCGCCGGCCGGATGGGCATAAGCGCGGATCCTGCGCGGCGGCGGGCTCGGAGAAGCTGCGCGACTATATGAAGGCGCGGGCGAAGGAGATGGGGTTGCCGCGGGTTCGTGTGAACCTTGCGGGGTGCCTTGATCGGTGCGAGCTTGGGCCGTGCCTGGTGATTTATCCAGAGGGGGTTTGGTATAAGATCGAATCTAATTCCGATGTCGATCTTATTCTCGAGCGCCATGTGCGGGATGGGCAGCGGGTAGCGGATCTGATGCTGCCAGCCGGATGATATGGTAACTCATTGAATACTGACACAATTTTTGCGCTCGCGAGCGGCGCCGGGCGAGCCGCAATCGCGGTAATGCGGCTGACGGGCCCCACCGCACGAGGGGTGATGATCGCGGTGTGTGGCACCTTGCCGCCGCCGCGGATGGCGGCGCTGCGACCCCTCCGCAACGGCGAGGGCGACGTGCTCGATCAGGCGCTGGCCCTGTGGTTTCCCGGCCCGGCGAGCTATACCGGCGAAGACAGCGCGGAACTGCATCTCCATGCCGGCCCCGCGGTGATTGATGGCGTGGCTGCGGCGCTGGTTGCCGCCGGCGCGCGGCCTGCAGAGCCTGGCGAGTTTACCGAGCGGGCCTTCCTCAACGGGCGCATTGACCTGCTGGAAGCCGAGGCGATCGCCGACCTCATCGCTGCAGAGACCGCGGAGCAACGCGCGCAGGCGCTGCGGCAGATGGGCGGGGCTTTGGGCGATGTCTATCGCGGCTGGTCGGCGCGGCTTTTGGCCCAGCTTGCGCGCCAGGAGGCCATGATCGACTTCCCTGACGAGGATATTCCGGCCAGCGTTGAGGAAGCCGTTGTGGCTGAGCTTGCTGGCCTCGCAGATGATATGCGGGCGCATCTCGATGACGGCGCCCGCGGCGAGCGGCTGCGGGATGGGTTGGTGTTTGCCATCGTTGGGCCGCCCAACGTCGGCAAGTCGACCCTGATGAACGTGCTTGCCGGGCGCGAGGTTGCCATTGTCTCGCCGCAGCCGGGGACAACCCGTGATGTGATCGAGGCGCGGGTAGTTCTGGGTGGCGTGCCGGTGACGCTGCTTGATACCGCGGGGCTGCGCGACGGCGCTGATCCGGTCGAAGCCGAGGGAATTCGTCGGGCGCGGACGAGGGCGCGGGAGGCTGACTTTGTCATTCGCGTCGATGAGGGCGGGGCGCTTGAGACGCCCGAGGTGCCGTTCATTCATGTGCTCAGCAAGGGGGATGTGCTATCCTATACCGAGACCGGCGACCTGGTGGTCAGCGCGCTGACTGGCGCCGGAATCGCTGCGCTGCGTACGGCGCTCGCGGCGGAGGCAAAGCGATTGGCGAATGCCTCGGGACCACCGACGTTGACTCGGGCGCGGCATCGGGCTGCGGTCGGGGAGGCGCTGGAGTCTATCGAGCGTGGATTGCGGGCGGGTGTTGCTGAATTGCGTGGTGAGGATTTGCGGATGGCGATGCAGGCCCTCGGGCGGCTGACCGGCGTGGTACATGTCGAGGACGTGCTTGATTCGGTGTTCCGCCAGTTTTGCATCGGCAAGTAAGGCGGAGGCGACGAGTACGGCATGGACATGAGTTTCGATGTGGTGGTGATCGGCGGCGGCCACGCGGGGTGCGAGGCGGCGGCGGCGGCGGCACGCATGGGTGCACGCACGGCGCTCGTAACACATCGGCGTGCCTCAATTGGCGAGATGTCCTGTAATCCAGCCATTGGCGGCATCGGCAAGGGGCATCTGGTGCGCGAGATCGACGCGCTCGATGGATTGATGGGTATTGCCGCTGATCGGGCCGGTATCCATTTCAAGATGCTCAATCGCAGCAAAGGCCCGGCGGTGCGCGGCCCGCGCGCTCAGGCGGACCGGAAATTGTATCGCCAAGCGATGCAGGACCTGCTGGCAGCGCAGACGGGGCTGACGATCATCGAAGATGCCGTCGAGGATCTCGAATTGAATCGCGAGGGGCGCCTCACAGCGGTGATTGGCCGCGATGGGCGGCGGTTGGCCTGCGGGGCTGCGGTATTGACGGCCGGCACCTTCCTACGCGGAGTAATCCACATAGGCCACGAGCGCACCGAAGCGGGCCGGGCCGGTGAGGCGCCTTCGGTTCGGTTGGCGCTGCGGCTGGAGGCCTTGGGCTTGCCGTTGGGCCGGCTGAAGACCGGGACCCCACCGCGGCTGGACGCGCGGAGTATCGACTGGTCAGGACTCGATCAGGACTGGGGCGACAAGGTGCCGGAGCCATTCAGTTTGTTGACCGAGGCGATTACGACACGTCAGATCGCATGTGGTGTGACGTCAACGACCCCCGCAACTCATGCCGTTATTCGTGCGAATCTTGAGCGTTCGGCGGTCTATGGCGGGCAGATTGCGGGTCGCGGGCCACGCTACTGTCCGTCGATCGAGGACAAGGTGGTGCGATTTGCCGAGCGAGAGCGGCACCAGGTTTTCCTCGAGCCCGAGGGGCTGGATGACGACACGATCTATCCGAATGGAATTTCCACCAGCCTGCCGAGTGAGGTTCAGCAACTTCTGCTGGAAACCATGCCAGGCCTCGAGCATGTGCGGATGATCCGGCCGGGATACGCGATCGAATACGACTATGTTGACCCGCGGGCTCTGAGCATCGGGCTTGAATTGAAGGGGCTCCCGGGTTTGTTTCTTGCGGGGCAGATAAATGGGACCACGGGGTATGAAGAAGCGGCGGCCCAGGGCGTCATGGCGGGCATCAATGCGGCACGGCGGTGTGGCGGTCTTGATGCTGTTTCCCTAGATCGGTCGCAAGCATACATTGGCGTGCTGATTGATGACCTCACCACGCAGGGGGTGTCTGAACCATACCGGATGTTCACCTCTCGTGCGGAATACCGGCTCAGCCTGCGGGCGGACAATGCGGATATTCGCCTCACGTCTATCGGTGAGGCCTGGGGTTGCGTGGGAGCTCAGCGCACTGACAGGCACCGTGCTGATTGTGCTGTTCTCAATGTTGCGCGCGAGCGATGTGCCAACTCCGGGTTTTCACCTGAACAACTGCGGCGAATAGGCATTAGCGTTCGGGCGGATGGCCGGGCACGCTCGGTATTCGATGTCTTGGCACTTCCGGAGTTCGATGAGGCGTTGATCGCCGCGGTTGCTCCGTGGCTAACCGAGATTCCGTCTCGCCTGCGGGCAATTCTTGAGAGCGACGCGCTGTATGCCGGGTATCTTAAGCGTCAGGAGATCGACATCGCCGCTTTTCGCCGGCAGGAGGGGCTGGGTTTGGACCCTGGTTTGGATTTCTCTGCGATAGGGAGCCTCTCGTCCGAATTGCGGGAGAAGCTAATGTTGATTCAGCCTACGTCGATCGGTGCGGCGGCCCGGATTCAAGGCATGACGCCCGCGGCTTTGACTATCCTGATGGGACATACCCGGCGTCACTCGACCGGAGCTGATAGTTTCACGTGAAACAACACATTTCGTCAGATTTGCGTGTTTCACGTGAAACAGAGATCCGCCTGCGCACGTTCAGCGCTCTGCTGTCACACTGGAACCGCACCATCAATCTGGTCTCGCGTCACGATGAAGCGAATATTTGGGATCGCCACATCATCGACTCCCTGGCACTGATCGCTGCGCTACCCCCAACTGCCGGGCGGGCCATCGACCTGGGGTCCGGGGGAGGGTTTCCGGGCATCGTGCTGGCGATTGCGACGGGTTGGCGATTTGAGCTGGTCGAGTCCGACCAGCGCAAGGCAGCATTTCTGCGCGAAGCGATCCGCGCGACACATGCTGATGCTGGAGTGCATTGCGCTCGGATCGAGACACTGCGCCTTGAGCGCGCGCCTGTGGTCACCGCGCGAGCCCTCGCCCCGCTCGATCGCCTGCTAGAACTCGCGAGCCCATTCGTCGCCCCAGACGGTATATGTGTATTTCCGAAGGGACGCGGCGTGGACGACGAATTGACCGCGGCGGCCCTACATTGGCACATGCAGATCGAACGCATACCAAGCGCCATCGACACTGAGTCAACCATCCTTCGCATCAGAGAGATCCGCCGTGCAGGCTCCTGACCAGACCGAACGCGGCAAGCGCAAGCGGCCCCTGATCATCGCCGTCGCCAACCAGAAGGGAGGGGTAGGCAAGACAACGACTACCATCAACCTGGCGACTGCGCTCGCTGCAGCGGGACAGCAGGTTCTGCTGATCGATCTCGATCCACAAGGGAATGCCTCCACTGGTCTTGGCATTGGTCGTGGGGACCGCTCCCATGGCACCTACGCCTTGTTACTCGAGCCCACGGCCACCGATCTCCCCCGCAAAACGGCGGTTCCCGGTCTCTCGATTATCCCGGCGGACCCAGATCTTGCCGGGGCCGAAATCGAACTCGTCTCTGAGGAACGGCGTGAATTCCACCTGCGTGCGGCGCTCGACCGCGCATTCGAGGGGCCAATCGCCTATGGAATCGTCCTTATCGATTGCCCCCCGAGCCTCGGACTGCTCACCCTGAACGGTCTTGCCGCAGCGGACGCAGTGTTGGTCCCGTTGCAGTGCGAATTCTTCGCACTTGAGGGCCTGACACAGCTCACCCGTACAATCGATCTCGTCAAGCGCGGACTGAACCCCGGATTGCGGCTGCTTGGCATCGTGCTGACGATGTTCGATCGGAGGAACAACTTGTCGGACCTCGTTGCCGCCGACGCGCGCGGATTCTTTGGTGACCGTGTGTTCGAGACCGTCATTCCGCGAAATATCCGTGTGTCAGAAGCCCCCAGCCATGGGAAACCCGTGATCCTATACGACTTCCGCTCCCCCGGAGCGCAGGCCTATGTTCGGCTCGCACAGGAAGTCCTGCGGCGGGAACGCTCTACGGGAAGTATTGTTTGATGTGTGCCAAGGAAGCCAGCCCACGCCTCGGCCGCGGCCTTGCCGCGTTGCTCGGTGACGTCGCCAGCCCTTCAAGCGTTCCCACGGGAGCGAGTACAACCGTCGTGGCGATCGACCTGTTCGAACCAAGTCCTTACCAGCCACGTGGTGTTATGGACGAGACCGCACTACAAGAGTTGACGGAATCCATCCAGGCACGTGGCGTTCTGCAGCCTATCCTCGCGCGTCCACATCCTGACAAAGCTGGCCATTATCAGATTATCGCCGGCGAGCGTCGTTGGCGCGCGGCCCAGCGGGCGGGTTTGCATGAAATACCGGTGCTCCTACGCCCATTGTCGGAGGCGGAAGCAATGGCCGCGGCATTGGTGGAGAATCTGCAACGGCAGGACCTCAATGCACTCGAAGAAGCCGAGGGTTACCGCCGGCTGATCGACGAATTCGGCCTTACCCAGGACGCCCTTGGCACAGCCGTGGGCAAGTCCCGCAGCCATGTTGCTAATACGCTGCGCCTACTGAACCTGCCCCCCGCGGTTCAGGCCGCTGTGCATAAGGGAGCACTCTCTGCCGGCCACGCGCGTGCCCTATTGTCTCACCCAGATCCTGCAATCGCCGCCTTGTCGGTCATTTCCCGTGGCCTGAACGTACGGCAGACTGAAGCGCTCGCCGCGCGCCGCAGTGGATCCGGGCCAGAGAGACAAGCGCGCGCACGCGATCGCGATACGGTCGCACTCGAGCGCACACTCACTGAGCGGCTGGGTCTCAAGGTCGATATCACGTTCGAAGGTGGTGGCGGTACGGTCCGTATCCGCTATCGAACCCTTGATCAGCTCGACGGACTGATCGCTCTGCTCAGCCGTGATTGACGTTACGGCGCGTTTTCAGAGTGCGTGACCACAGAATTTGCAGATGCCTGCCACCGATACGCCGTGCCCTAGTCGTGCGGGCCAATAAAACGGATATACGAAACGATTATAGGATCTTCCAGAGCCTAAATAGCATCTCCATAGTATCCAGAAACGCAGGCGGTCGAGCCCGCCATCATGCTGATCAGAGCTTACCCTCGCCAGCAGGCCACCGTGTACGCCACATCTGCGTATGCAGGTCCGGGTGAGGACCAAATCCAAAACCAGCATACAAACCATGCGCATCCTGGGTGCTTAGGGACCATCTCGAGATCGTCTGAACATCGGGATGCCCTAGCACAGCAGCCATGAGAGCCTTGCCAAGACCGCGGCCCCGGTGAGCAATCAGCACGTAAACATCGCAGAGATGTGCCGCCGTGGTTCGATCGGTCACCAGCCTGGCGAAACCAGCTTGATCGCCACTGGGTCCGTAAAGTCCGAAGCAAAGCGAATGAGCGAGTGCCCGCTCCACCGTCGCATGATCGCGGCCGCGGGCCCAGTAGCTTTCAGTGCTGAGGAACTCATGGATTGCCACGACATCAAGCCGCTGAGGATCGTCATTGATCACATAGCCATCGGGCAAGCAAATGATGTATGACATCAGAACGGCCTGACGATAACCATGATGACGATAACAAACATCAGCAAAGTAGGAACTTCGTTAGCTATCCTGTAGTAGCGATGAGGATGGCGATTGCGGTCTTCCATAAAATCGCGCCGCCATACGACCAGTTTCCCGTGAAACGCACTCATGCCGAGAACGCCAGCCAATTTAATCCAAGGCCACAGGCTGAACCAGTCGACAATACCAGGCGTTAGCACCAGGACCAAGCCAAACAGCCAACTCACCACCATCGCAGGATTGATGATCTGTTTCAGCAGACGGCGTTCCATGACCTTAAACCGTTCGCTCTCCTCAGATCCCGAAGCGACCATGCTGTGATAAACGAAGAGACGCGGTAGATAGAACATACCCGCCATCCACGCGATCACGCTCATGACGTGCAGGGCTTTCACCCAAAGATAAATATGCGCGAGAAACCCGAACGTCATCCCGGTGCGGCCGCGATCAGCGCGGGGAGCTCGAACATCGAGTTGAACAACCGTGCACCAACACCTATCAGTCGGGGGTCGTCTCCATGGGGAGCAAACCCGAGGCAAGGCATACCGGCGGCGGCAGCGGCACGGGCGCCGGTCACGCTGTCCTCGATGACCACGCACTGGGCCGGTGGAACGCCCTCGGCCGCGGCGGCAGCGAGAAAGAGATCAGGCGCGGGCTTGCCTTCAGCGACATCGGTATAGGAGTGCAGGCGGCCAGCGACGAGATCGGTAATCCCCATGGCAGAAAATTTTGCATTCATTTCCGCATGGCTCGAGTTGGAAGCAACTCGCCAAGGCAAACCAAGCGCCGAAACAGCATGCAAAGCCTCGATAGCACCAGGAATGGGACGCATCTCCCGGCTGAAGGCTTCAATCAATCGATGCGTCAGGCAATCCACCCAATCATGCCTGAGGGATCGACCGAGTTCCGCCTCGATCGCCGGAACCATGGCCTCCAAGTTGAGGCCAACAAATCGGCGGACGCACTCCTCCGCCGAGATAGAAAGGCCTTCTTCCGAGATCATTTCGGCAGACACGCGGTTCGCCAGTGGTTCGCTGTCCGCAAGGACACCATCGCAGTCAAAAATCACCAGACGCAGCGGTGACGTACGCGCGCTCATAAATTCCTTTGCCTTCATGCGACAGCATCCATTGCGGCCAGACGATGCGGGCAATCACCATGTTTCACTGGGCAAATTCCGCCAACCGTACACAAGCCGGGGCCGCGCGCCTGTCTGACGAGACCAGCGAGTCCCGCGATGAAGGCGGGGTCGGAATTCGCCGCTGGAACACGGAAATAGCCGGGCACTCCCAGCTTGTCGGCTAGCTCTCGATACTCGACATCCAGCTCCACTAATGTTTCGGAATGTTCTGATACGAATGCAATTGGCACCACGACTACCCCCACCTTGTCGTGTGCAGCACGCTCAAGTTCATCTTCGGTCGACGGCCCAATCCATTTCTGCGGCGTAGCACGAGACTGATAGCATACGACAGCATCAAGATCCGGAATCGAGAGAGTGTCAACAACAGAGGCGACCGTTTGTTCAATCTGATACTGATACGGATCACCGCGGTTCACGATCACCTCCGGCAGGCCGTGAGCGGAGAACAAAATACGTAGCTTACCGCCCCGACCGATGTCCGTCAGCGCTGCATCGTAACTTAGGCGAACAAGTCTGGCAATGGCGGAGATATAACCGGTATCGTGATGATAGCAGCACAACGAAGTAACGCGCTTCATGAGTCCGACCTTGGCCGCGGCCTCGCGCCAAGCGGTCAAGGAACTTCCTGTCGTCGTTGTCGAGTATTGCGGGTATAGCGGCAGCAACAGAACCTCATCGGGGTCCCACGCAAGCACTTGGCGTACAGTTTCCTCGCTAAATGGGTGCCAATAACGCATCGCAATGAAGCACTTAGCCTCCAATTCAGGCAAAGCGGCTTCCAAAGCCTCACCCTGCGCGACAGTGAGTTCCAGCAACGGCGATTTGCCACCCAGCAGGGCATAATTCTCCGTCGCCGGCTTCGCCCTAGCACCTGCTATGATGCGCGCCAGAACTGGGCGGACAAAGAACGGGACCCGCAGGATCGCGGGGTCACGGAAAAGATTAAGCAGGAACGGTTTGATCGCCTCCGGCCGGTCGGGGCCACCGAGATTAAACAGGACGATGGCTATCTTAGGTTTGCGCATAACGGCAAAGATGGCCTCCCCAGGAGCGCCGTCAACCACCCCTTATCGCCGCCACCAACGCTCCGACATGCTCGGGCGGCGTCTCCTTCACAATGCCGTGACCAAGATTGAAGATATGTGGGCGCCCCCGCAGAGCCTCATTGATGCGCCTGACACCGGAAAACATCGTCTCCCCACCAGCCACCAGCGCCAGAGGATCAAGATTGCCTTGCAGGGCGATATGCTTAGGAACAAGTCGCGCCGCCGCGGCCGGGTCCATGGAAGTATCCATCGCTACGGCTTGTACGCCCGTTGCAACAGCATATTCGCCCAGCAACATGCCGGCGAGACGGGGAAAGCCGATCAGTGGGATATGTGGGTGGCTCTCACGCAGGGCTGCGGCGATGCGCGCTGTCGGCGCGATCACCCAGCGCCGGAACTCCTCCGGTGGCAACATGCCGGCCCAGCTGTCGAACAGCATGAGCGCTTCGGCTCCAGCATCGGCCTGGCCGCGCAAATAGACTAGGTTTCCCTCTACGATCCGGTCGATCAACCGCGCGAACAGTGCAGGTTCAGAATAAGCCATGCCACGGGCGGCGGCGAATTCGCGCGAACCGTGGCCCTCCACCATGTAGCACGCCACCGTAAATGGGCCGCCCGAAAAGCCGATCAGGGTGGCTTGCCCTACCTCCGCCCGTACACGGCGCACTGTCTCCCATACCGGGGCGACCGCATCAGCCACCCGGTCTACGCTCAGCCGATCGATGCTGGCAGCATCGCGGATCGGCGTAAGTACCGGACCTTCACCCTCGGCATAGCGCAGGTCCTGACCCAGCGCCCAGGAGACGATTGGTAGGTCACTGAACAGGATGGCGCCGTCCATAGCAAAACGCCGCAGCGGTTGCAGCGTGATTTCCGCGGCGCGTTCGGGGCTGAGGCAAAGATTCAGAAAGTCGCCGGCCTGTTTCCGCAACGTGCGATATTCCGGCAGGTACCGCCCGGCCTGGCGCATCAGCCACACCGGCGGCGGCCACACCGCTTCGCCGGCCAGAACCCGCAAGATCGTCTTCGTCATGCTCGTATCCGCTCCGCATCCAGCGTCCTTCTACCAGATAAAAGAATCCTTAAGAGGTGGTTGTTGTAAGTAGGCCCGGTGGAAATCGGGGTACACGGCTGCGCCAGTCTTGTCCCCGATTTCATCCACAGCAACAGCATGCGACAGCACATTGAAGTTGCAGCGATCCAGGGTTTGGTCCCCGCAGAGGCGTGAACCTCCGGATTCGTGCCCTCTGGAATCACGGATGTGTCATTCATCCCCGCTAAGGCCCGCTTGCCGTGCAGCGGGGGCTGCCAATCCCGGTTATCCCCGTTATCCTCAGCCCCCATGCCCAACCAAAATCAATCAAACCAACATAACCTGCATCTGGTGTCCGATTCCACCGGCGATACCCTCAACGCGGTGGCGCGCGCCGCGGTGGCGCAGTTCGAGGAATCGAAAATCGTTTATCATCGCTGGAGCCTGATCCGGACGCGCTTCCAGCTGCACCGGGTGATAGAGGGCATCGAGGCCGAGCCAGGCCCCGTACTGTCCACCTTGATGGAAAAGGGCCTGCGCACTGAGCTGGAAATGGCCTGCCAGCGCCTTGGCACATCGGTCGTGCATGTACTGGATCCCGTCTTCAGCGTATTCCAAGCCCATTTCGGCGAGCAGGCCTCGGCGCGGATCGGCCGTCAGTATGTGCTCGATTCCGACTATTTCAAGCGGATTGACGCCATCCACTATGTTCTCGCCCATGATGACGGCCAGGCACAGGGCGGCATCGAGGAGGCGGATGTCATCCTTGTCGGCGTCTCCCGCAGTTCGAAGACACCAACCTGCTTCTACCTCGCCAACCGAGGGATCAAGGCAGCCAATGTACCGCTGGTGCCGGCGCTTGGTGAGCCGGATGTGCTGCTCAATCCGCATTGCCCGGTGATCGGTCTGTCGATCGACCCAGACGTGCTGATCGAGATCCGCCGCCATCGGCTGCGCATGATCGGCGGCAACCAAGCGCCGGCGCCGCGGCATGACAGTGGTGAATATGTCGACCAGGATGCTGTGAAGGCCGAGCTGCTGTGGGTGCGCCGGCTATGCACGCGGCGTGGCTGGCCGGTGATCGATGTCACTCGCCGGTCTATTGAGGAGACCGCGGCGACGGTGGTGCAGCTCATGGAGGCTTGGCATAATCGCCGGCAAAAGGTGATTGAGGCGCCACGCTGATGTTGCAGTCAGCTGAGCCGCGATTGGTACTGGCAAGCGCGTCCTCCGCCCGCCGTGCCCTATTGATCGGCGCGGGACTGCGTTTCGAGGCTAAAGCGGCCGCGATTGACGAGACTGCTGTGAAGCAGTCTGCCCGCGCCGATGGCATGTCAGCCGATGATGCCGCCTTGCTGTTGGCCGAGTTGAAGGCGGCTCGCATCGCCTCGCGCGACCCGGAAGCGTTGGTAATCGGCTGCGATCAATTGCTGGTATGTGGGGATCGGTGGTTTGATAAACCCGCGGATGTCGCCGGTGCGCGTGAGCAACTCCTGGCTTTGCGCGGACGGCCGCACACCCTGGTGACTGCTGTGCTCTGCATGCGGGATGGGCGGCGGATCTGGCACCATGTCGCCCGGCCGCGCTTGGTCATGCGGCCGTTTTCCGAGGAATTCCTCGACGCCTACCTCTCCGAGGAGACGGAGCACGTGACCCACACGGTCGGGGCTTATCGATTGGAAGGACCGGGTGTTCAGTTGTTCGACGCAGTGGATGGCGAATATGCCGCGATTCTCGGCTTACCGTTGCTGCCACTGCTGGGATTCTTGCGGCAGCATGGGGTGTTGGTAGATTGAGATTTGGTGTCGGTTGAAACTGGAAGCACGCCGTCGGCGTACACCTGACCGACAGGTCGGAGCGGTACACCCCAAGAGGATAGAAGTTTTTTGCTCCTTTTTTTCAAAAAAGGAGCGCTTTCTTCTCACTCTCTCCGACCATCTTTCAATTGGTCCAATATCACATGCTAAGATCGGTCTTTATCATCAGACCAATCCCGCGTCATGCTGCCTGTATGGAAACAAAAGCACCGACCGATTTCACCCGCCTCCGTCGCATGCACGAACGGGGACATTATGACCGCGATAGCGTCAACGCGATCCTCGACGCAGCGAACCACTGCCATGTCGGGCACATCATCAATGACCGACCCGTGGTGATCCCGACCCTGCATTGGCGGGATGGTGACGAGGTATTCTGGCATGGCAGTTCGGCTAGCCGCATGGTGCGGGCCAATGGTGCCGGCGGTGAGGTGTGCCTCACGGCCACCATCATGGACGGCTACGTGCTGGCACGCTCCGGTTACAATCACTCGATTAATTATCGCTCGGTGATGTGCTTCGGCATCCCACGGCTCGTGAACGATCCCCAGGAAAAAATGGCGGCGTTGAAAATCTTCGTCGAGCGGCTCTTTCCAGGCCGCTGGGATGGGCTGCGTCCACCCAATGACTATGAGATCAAGGCAACCTCAGTGCTGGCGATGAAGCTCACCGAGGCTTCCGCCAAGGTGCGCAGCGCACCGCCGGGGGACAACCCTGAGGATACCTCATGGCCGATCTGGGCTGGTGTATTGCCGGTCGCCACCATAGCCGGGGCGCCTGAGCCTGACCAGTTCGTCACTCCAGGCCTCACGCCACCGTCGACCCCGCAAGTGGTCGGATAAGCACACTCCCCTGTTGCACTGCGGCATGATAGGCTGGCGCATTCGGGACTGGAGGGCTGGCCATGCGCAATTTCAGCGATCTAAGCGAGCGGGAAATCCTCGCTTTGGCCATCGGGGCCGAGGAGGAAGATGGCCGCATCTACCTTGATTTTGCCGAGGGGTTGCGAGCTGATTATGCGGCATCGGCGCAAATCTTCATCGACATGGCCGCGGAAGAGAATGAACACCGCCGCTGGTTGATCGATCTCTATCGCGAGAAGTTCGGCGAGCACATTCCGCTGATCCGGCGGCAGGACGTGCGCGGCTTCGTCGGCCGCAAGCCGGTTTGGCAGACCCAACCACTGCGACTGGATGTGGTGCGCGGCCAGGCCGAGCAGATGGAACTCGAGGCCGCGCGCTTCTACCGCCAGGCCGCCGCCCGTAGCCAGGACGCCTCGATCCGTAAGCTGCTGGGTGATCTCGCGGAAGCAGAGGTCCAGCACGAGCACCGGGCCGAGCGCCTGATGCAGGAAAACCTCACCACCGATGTGCGGGCGCAGGAAGATGAGGCGGCTCGGCGGCTGTTTCTTTTGCGGGTGATCCAGCCGGGTCTAGCCGGGCTCATGGACGGCTCGGTCTCCACCCTCGCCCCCGTATTTGCCGCCGCCTTTGCCACCCAGAATTCCTGGGACGCCTTCCTCGTTGGCATGGCCGCGTCGATCGGTGCCGGCATTTCAATGGGCTTTGCGGAAGCCTTGTCGGATAATGGCAGCCTCACCGGCCGTGGCGCGCCGTGGCTTCGTGGGCTGATCTGCGGGTTGATGACAACGTTGGGCGGGGTCGGCCATACGCTCCCCTTCCTGCTGCCAGGCTTCCTCACCGCGACCATCGTGGCCGCTATTGTGGTAATTGCCGAGCTGGGCGTGATCACCTGGATACGCTGGAAATACATGGATACCTCGCCGCTGTCGGCCGCCATGCAGGTGGGCTTCGGTGGCGCACTTGTGTTCATCACCGGAGTGCTGATCGGAAGCAGTTGAGCCGATGGATTGAGTGTGTCCATCTCCGCTCCATATTGTGCAGTGCAGCAACATGAGAACCGGACGATGACAACCGCATTCCGCTACGACAACACCACGATCACCCTGCATTGGGCGACCGCCGCGCTGATCAGCCTTGGTTGGGTTCTCGCGCAGCTCGTCGATAGTTTCGGCAAAGCCGTCGAACCGTCGATCGTCTCGCTGCATATTCTGTTCGGCCTGGTATTGCTGCCGGTGCTGGTTGGACGTATTGCGCTGCGTTTGTCCGGCCGCAGTCGGCCACCCGCAGACCCTGGCGTGGCGGCCCTGGCGGCCCGTTTCCTCCACGGTGTCCTTTACCTGCTGATCATCGCCACCATCGTGATGGGTGTAGCGAATGCCTGGATGCGGGGCAGCAACGTGTTCGGGCTGTTCCAGTTCGCAGCCGCTGCGAATCCGGACCGCGTGCTCCGCCGTAGTATCAATGGTTGGCATGAGCTTGCTGCCAACACCCTGGTGATCCTCGCTCTACTGCACGCCGGGGCCGCGCTGCTGCACCACTACGTGCTGCGGGATGACGTTCTCCGCCGTATGCTGCCACCTCGCTGAGGCGACCTCGTGGAGTCGATCTTCCGCGGCGATCTCTCGACACGCCGTGGCCGAGCAGTGGCTTGGGTCGACAGCTTGCTGATCGACCACGCTGCGCTACGTCTGATCTGGCGTAACTGGGGCGTGGTGGTGCCCGGGGTGCTCTACCGCAGCAGCCACCCCACCCCTGGACAGCTCGTGCGGGCTCGTCGGCAAGTTGGGTTGCGGAGTTTGATCAACTTGCGCGGTGCCACGCGCAGCGGGTCAGACGCACTTTCGCGCGAGCAGGCGGACAGGTTGGATCTGACGCTCCTCGATATCGCGCTATCGAGCGGCCGCGCACCGGACCGCGCAACATTGGTGCAACTCGCCGAAACGCTCCACGCCGCACCCAAACCGGCACTGCTGCATTGCAAATCCGGCGCTGATCGCGCGGCCTTCGCCTCCGCCGTGTTCATTCTGCTGAACGGCGGTAACGCCGCTGATGCGTTGGGGCAGATGAGCCTGTGGCACGGCCATCTTCGGCGATCCCGCGCCGGCGTTCTGGACGCGGTGCTGCTGCGCTACCAGGCCACGGCCGAGGGGCGGCTGAGTTTCCGCGATTGGGTGACTTCGGCGTATGATGCCGACGAGATCACCGCCAGCTTCAAGGCCGGCGGCTTGTCCGGCTTCATGCAGGATCGGATCCTGCGGCGGGAATAGGAGTGATGCGATGAATGCCACCGATGTGATCGAAGCGATCTCCATACCGTCATGGAACGGACCCATCTCTGCGGAAGACCAAGCCCGCGCGCTAGCGGCGCTCGAGGACGGGCGGGTGGTAATGATCCCCAGGCTTGAGTTCCGTTTGCACGAAACCGAATACCCGTTCCTTGACAGCTCCGCGCTCGATAACAGCCGCAAGAACATCAGCTATGATCCTCGCACCGGCAAATGTGGCGGTTCCGACCATGCGGGCCCGGAGCTCGAGCGGCTGACCGTCATGCTCGATCGCTATGCCTCGACGGCCGAGCATCTGGTTCGCCAACTTTTTCCATCCTACGCCGCCGCGCTCGAAGTGGCGCGCACCAGTTTCCGCCCAGCCGAAATCAGCGGCCGCAGCTACTCTCCGCGTCATGACGATCGCAGGTTGCATGTCGATGCCTTTCCCACCCGGCCAACCGCTGGGCGGCGGATCTTGCGGGTATTCAACAACGCGGCGCCCGATGGGGCGCTGCGCCGTTGGCGCGTCGGCGAGCCGTTCCCAACGTTCGCGGCAGCCTTCCTGCCGCGGGTCAGGGGCATGTTCCCCGGCCAGGCGCTGGCGATGTCGGCCTTAGGGCTGACCAAGGGGCGGCGCTCCCAGTACGACCAGTACATGCTCGGGCTTCACGATACCGGAAAACTCGATATGGAGTACCAGAAGCGCGCGCCTCAGGCAGATGTCGTATTCCCGGCCGGCACGACCTGGATGTGCTTCACTGACCAGGTACTGCACGCCGCCCTCGCGGGCCGCTGCGCCTTTGAGCAGACCTTCCATCTGCCGGTCGCGGCGATGGCAACGCCGGAGAAATCGCCGCTCAAGGTGCTCGAGCGCCTCGCCGGCCGCCTCCTCGCCTAGCACTGGCCAGCGGTTCGTGAACTTCCCTATCACCCTGATCGATCTCGCCGGCACCGTCGCCCTGCTGCTGTGGGGCGTGCGCATGGTGCAGACCGGCGTGCAACGCGCCTTCGGGCCGCAGCTGCGGCGGGTACTGACCGGCGCGTTACGCAACCGTGTCCGTGGTTTCCTGGCCGGGCTCGGCGCCACCGCCGTACTGCAGAGCAGCACGGCGACCGGGCTGATGATCACCGGTTTCGCCGCCGGGGGGCTTCTGGACCTGGTGCCTGGGCTGGCCGTAATGCTCGGGGCCAATGTCGGCACCACGCTGATCGTCCAAGCGATGTCGTTCAACGTGTCGGGCCTTGCGCCGAGCCTGTTCCTCATCGGCGTGCTGATGTTCCGTCGCGGCGATGTCAGCCGCACCCGTGATCTTGGACGCGTCGCCATCGGTCTCGGTCTGATGCTGATGTCGCTGCACCAACTGCTCGACTTCATCACCCCCTATGAGGACGTTCCAAGCCTGCGCCTGCTCCTTGGTGCCATTTCAACCGAGCCGGTGCTCGACGTACTGCTTGCGGCAATCCTCACCTGGGCCGCTCATTCCAGTGTTGCGGTGGTGTTGCTGACCATGTCGCTCGCCGCAAAGGGCGTCATCCCGCCACATGCCGCCTTCGCGATGGTGCTCGGCGCCAATCTCGGGACCGCGCTCAACCCGGTGCTGGAAGGCGTGGCCGGCGGCGACGCGGCGGCCAAGCGCCTGCCGTTCGGCAATCTGCTGACGCGCAGCTTTGGCTGTGCGGTTGTGCTGGCTGGCCTGCCCTGGATCGGGCCCTGGCTGGTACAGGTGGTGCCGGACACCGCCCGCGCGGTGGCGGATTTCCACACCGTCTTCAATCTGGTGCTCGCCGCCCTGTTCCTGCCTGTGCTCGGCCCTTACGCCGGCTTGCTGCGCCGGTGGTTCCCCAATCGGGTCGACCCGGCCGACCCGTCGCAGCCCGTCTATCTGCAAAGCGCAGTGCGCGAAGTTCCTTCCGTGGCGATCGGCGCCGCGGTGCGCGAGACGCTCCGCCTCGCCGACGTGCTTGAGATGATGCTGCAAGGCGTGCGCCCAGCTCTGGAAACCGGTGACCGTCGGCAGATCACCGAGACCAAGCGGATGGACGACATTCTCGATAAGCTTAACCGTGCCATCAAGGACTACCTCGGCTCGCTCGATGCCGAGGCGATGACCGAGACGGACCACCAGCGGGTCGAAGAGTTGCTGATCTTCGCCCACAACATCGAACTCGCCGGCGATGTGGTCGAGGGCAACCTGATGAACCTCGCCTCGAAGCGGCAGAAGCGCGGCCTGTCCTTCTCGGAGCCGGACCTGGCACAGATCACCGGCCTGCTGGCTCGGCTGGTGATCAACCTCCACTCAGCCGCCTCCGTCCTGATGACTGACGATGTGCGTGCCGCCCGCCTGCTGGCCGCTGAGAAAGAGGTGTTCCGCGACATCGAGGAGGCGGCGACCCAGGCACATTTCGACCTGCTGCGCAGCGGTCGGCCCGGTTCGGCGGAAACCAGCGCGCTGCATCTCGACGTGCTCAGGGACCTCAAGGCGGTCAACGCGCATCTCGTCGCTGCGGCGGCCTATCCGGTGTTGAAGAGTGGCGGGGGGTTGCTGCCGAGCCGGTTGCGGGTGGAAGAGTAAGAAAGCGCTTCTTTTTTGGAAAAAAGAAGCAAAAAACTTCTAACTGCTTGTTGCCCGCTCTCCCAGGCGAGTGTTGAGCGAAACAAACAAAAATTTTTTTGGTTCTTTTTTCCAAAAAAGAACCGCTTTCTTCACCTGAAAGCCCGCATCACCCCAGCCCAATCCTCTATGGCGCTTTCCTGCCCCGGCGTGAGTTGCACCGTGAACTGCGTATACCCCGCATCCCGTAGCCGACCGACGCGCTCCACCAGCGCCTCCCGCGTGCCGGTGAACGTGGTGCGGCGGATCAGCTCGGGGGTGATGAAGCGGCGCTCCTCTTCCTTTACCACCATCAGATGGCCGCGATGGTTCTCGATCCACGGTGCATCGGCCGGCGTGAAGCCGCGGGCCATGGCGACGTAGCCGGCGACCTCGTCGGCCACCTCCGGCGGAATCGGCGAGGTGTTGGGCAGGCCCGACAGCGCTTCGTCGGCGGCCCGATGCAGCAGCACGGCCGCGCGGGGCCCGGCCTGCGCCATGGCGCGGGCGCTGTCGAGAGCCTCACCGGGCGCGAGGACGCAGCCGAGCGCGAAGGCCACCGCCCCGAGGCGAGAAGGGTCATGCCCCGCGCCAGTCCACGCGCCGCGCATGCCAGCGATCGCCTTGGCGCCACCGGCCTCGTCGCCGACGAAGTTGATCCAGCCGGCGCCGAGCTTCGCCGTCAGTGCCATCGCCTTCGGCCCGTAGGCGGAGAGATGCAGCGCCACGGGGTCGGTGGTGTTGATCAGGCCTAGTTCAGGGTTCAGAAAGCGGATTTTACGCCGTTCTCCCTCAATCGTGGTCTCCACCATCTCGCCGCGCATCAGCGCCATCACCACGCGGATATATTCGGCCATCTCCGACAGTTTGATCGCCCCGAGCCCCATGGCCCGCCGGCCGGTGAAGCCTGTGCCGACGCCGAAGTCGATCCGCCCGGGGGCGAGCTTGTTGAGCGAGGCGAAGGCGTTGGCGGTGACCGCGGCGATGCGGTTAGAGGGGATCAGGACGCCGGTACCGAGCCTGATGCGGCTGGTCTTCACCGCCGCCGCGCCCATGGCGACGAAGCAATCGGCGCTCAGCATCTGGGTGTCGTAGAACCATGCGTGGCTGAAGCCGAGTTCCTCCGCACGGGCGGCGACCTTCCACGAGTCCGCGTCAGTGGCGAGCGCGATGCCGAATTGCATGTCCTGGGCTTCCTTGGGCGTTCGGCCGCGTCGATATCAGGCTAAGCTCAAAGCTTGAAGCCCCGTTTGCGCAGTTCCTCGGCGTGCTTGATCAAGGCGGCTTGCGCGGTACGCTGGCCCCAGGCCGAGCCGATCTGGAACATCTGCTGGGCGATCTGCGGCTGGGCGGCGAGGAGGCGCCTGCCGAGCGGTGTGGCGTAGAAATCTCGCAGGCCATGCAGCTCCTCGGCCGCGAACTGGGCCGCGTAGACCTCGACCGCGAGGTCAGTCATCTCCGGGAGATGGGCGAGGATTTCCGGCATCATGATTTCGTTCACCGCCTGTTGCGCCGCCGCCGCATTCTCGGGGTTGGATTGAGCGAGTACTCGGACCATCGATTGTGTGAGCGGTGGGACCATTTGGCGGAGCTGGGCGGTCATACCGATGGCCTCGACCAGCGCGCGCGCCTCAGCGCGGCTCGCCTCGGTGGCGCCGGGCAGGGTTTGCGCCAGAGCAGGCATGGCGGCCAGGAGGAGACCGAGCAAGGCGAGGAGAGCCGGCATGACAGTATCCTTCATCAACAGGGAAGCGAAATGTCTTCCGGATCGGGCAACGAGGCAAGGTGGCAGCAAGGCGCTTTACCTGCCGTTAGATTTTGCGGGTTTAGGTGTGCGCATGAGCACAGCGGAGACAGCTATGGCGGACCTGGACCCCGGCATCGATGCGCGGCTGCGTGAGGCGGTCCGCGCGGAGACGGAGGCGGGGTTTACGTCGCTGCATCGCCTGGTGGACCGGCGGATCGCCGAACTCAGCGCGGAATTGCACGGTGCGGTCCAATTGATGGACTACAGCGAGGCCAACCTCTCCGAGAAGATCGCACGCGTGCATGAACAGATCGCGAGCGTGGTGGCGGCGCCCAGCCAGGACGCCCGCAACAGCGGGCTCGAACTCGAATCCATCATCCAGATGACCGAGGCCGCGGCAAATCGCATCATGGAGGCGGCAGAGGCGATCGACGATTGGGTGCGCAGCGGTGCAAAGGATGCCGAGGGCGTCGCCGGGGTCAGCGATAAAATCAACGCGATTTTTGAGGCCTGCGCGTTCCAGGACCTCACCAGCCAGCGGGTGCGTCGCGCGATCGAGCATCTCGAGCGCGTGGAAACCGTTCTTGGCGGCATGATCGAGCCGGGAACTCCAGCGCCGCAGAGCGAAGCTGAGGAGCTGCCTGCCTTCGTCCATCACCCCTCGCGCGGGCCCGATCTGCCGCAGGATGATATCGACCGGCTGCTTGCCTAACCGGAGCTACCGCCAGCAGCCCATGGTGGCGCGGCGCGCTTACTCGCCGCCATATATGCGCCGAGCGGCCGCGGCCGCCTCCCGGCATATCCTCGTTGCATGATCCATCGCGCGGGAAATCGATGTCGCGGTCTGTCGCACCGCGGCGTCGGTATGGCCCTCGAGCTGCTCCACCATGAGCAGGGCCGGTGACAGCGCGCCGCGAATGTCGTGGTTGCTACGGTTCAACACCTCGGCGAGCTCGGCCAGGCGTTTGTCCTCCACCCGTTCCGGAGGCGGGGCAGGTTTGCGCCGCAAGAGCGCTGTACCGGCAGCGCCGCCCAACAAACCCGCCAACAAGGCAATCAAGGCAATCGCAATATCATTCACGGCGTCGAGCCTCGTCTATCGGGTTCATGTCGCACCTACCGGATCATTGTCAGGCCGCCTGCCTCAAGGCAACCTCGCAAGGAGGCCGACCAGCCACCGCGTTCGCGCCGCAAACAGCTTGGGGGTGAAAAACATCCCGGCCGCGCGCTTCGGCGCCTCCGCAAGCGTGGGGTAGGGCACGATCATCCCGGCGATCGCCGAGAGCGGGATGTTGCGGGCAATCGCCAGCGTAAATGTGCCGATCATCTCGCCGGCATGCGGCGCCAGAATTCCAGCGCCAAGGATCATGCCGCTCCGGGTGACGATGAGCTTCGCCAGCCCATCTGTGCGGCGCTCGGCCTGGGCGCGGTCATTCTCGTGCAGCGGCCAGGTCAAAACCTGCACATCATGGCCAGCCGAACGCGCCTCGGCCTCGGTTAGGCCAACCTGGGCGAGCTCTGGTGCAGTGAAGGTGACGCGCGGCAGGGCGGCGTAGTCGAGCCTGGCGGGCAGGCGGAAGATCGCGCGGCGGATCACAATCCCCGCGTGATAGCTGCATACATGGGTGAAGGCCCGTGGCCCGATCCCAACGGGGTCGGCAATGTCGCCGGCGGCGAATACGCGCCGGTTGGTGGTGCTTCGTAGCCCCGCATCCGTCACCACGCCGCGTGGCGAGGCGAGCACACCGCCGGCGTCGAGGCCGAGGGTCTCAATATTGGGCCGCCGCCCCGTCGCGACCAGCAGATGGCTGCCAGTGATCCGCTGACCGTCGGCCAGTACCACCTCCGGCCCCCCGGCTACCGCGGTCACCGCCTGGCCCTCGATGATGGTCACGCCATCACGGGTCAGCGCCGCGCGCAGCCCGTCGGCGAACTCCGGCTCGTCGCGACTAGCGATGCGGGTGGCCTCGATGACGGTCACGCGACTGCCAAGCAGGGCAAACGCCTGCGCCATCTCTAACCCGATCGGCCCGCCGCCGAGCACCAGCAGATGCGCGGGCTGCTCGGCGAGCGCCCACAGGGTCTCGTTGGTGAGAAACGGCACGGTGTCGAGGCCGGGGATCGGCGGAATAGCGGCACGCGCACCGGCGGCGATCACGATCCGCCGCGCGGTGAACCGCCGCCCTGCCACCTCCAGCGCGTCCGGTGCGGCAAAACGGGCGCTGCCCTGGATAACCTCGGCGCCCAAGCCAGCATAGCGCTCAACACTGTCGGCCGGCGCGATCGTGGCGATCACCCCATGGACATGCGCCCACACCGCAGCCCAGTCGACCACGGGCGTTGCCGTGATGCCGAAGCGGATCGCATCGCGGGCGTCCTGCACGGAATGAGCGGCGGCGAGCAGGGCCTTGCTCGGCACGCAACCGGTGTTGAGGCAGTCACCACCCATGGCGCCGCGCTCGATCAGCGCGGTGCGCAGACCAAGCTGGGCGGCGACGTTGGCGACCGAAAGCCCGGCGGCGCCGGCGCCAATCACGGCGATGTCGTAGTCGGGTCTCATGCGAGTGCCGAAAAAAGCGGTTCTTTTTTGAAAAAAAGAACGAAAAAACTTTCATTCGTTTGGCATCCCGCTCTCCCGGGATAGGGCGAAGCAAACGGATGAAAATTTTTAGTTTCTTTTTTTAACAAGAAGCGCTTTCGTCCTGCATCACCGCGCTTCATATCGCGATCCCTCCTTTCCATGCCCGCCAACCGACCGGCAACAGCGCCAGCATCGCGAGGCCCAGCAACGGCAGCAGCACGCCCGGCGTGAAGATCACCGCGAGATCCGGCCGCCCGCCGGCCGCGAGCACGCCGCCGATGCCGGCACCGAGCGAGGCGTAGACGGTGATGGCGGGAATGATGCCGATGGCGGTTGCAAGAGCGAATGGGGCGAGGCGCACGCCAAGCAAGGCCGGTGCAAGATTCACCAGCCAGAACGGGATCACCGGGATCAGCCGCATTGCCAGGATATAGGAGAAGGCGTTGCGTTGCAGCCCGCCGCGAAAGCGCTCGATGAAGGGCCCGGCGCGGGCAGCCAGCATCGGGGCGAGGGCGGTGCGTGCGGCGGTGAAGATCAATACGGATCCGGTGGTCGCCCCGGTCACCGTCAGGATCGCCCCGAGCCACCACCCGAATAGCAAGCCGCTCGCCACGGTCAACACCACCGCACCGGGAAAGGACACCGCGACCGCCGCGGCATAGAGGGCGACAAAGCAGACCGCCGCAGCCGCCGGATTGGCCGCGATGCTGGCGCGAAGTGCCGCCTCATGCGCGGCGAGGGAGGCCCAGTTCAGCTCGTTCTGCAGCCCGAAAGCATAGCCGAGGGCCAGCACAGCGATGATCGGCAGGAGTGGCCAGAAACGGAGGAGGATGCGCATGCGGTTGGTTTTAGCAGGGTTGCGCCCAGCGACACAGGCCAAGGTTGACGGCAGAGCCTCCACACCCCTATAAGCCGCCGCCTGCAACGGGACCCGGTGATCGGGCCCCGCGTGCGCTTGTTCAGGAGCGCGCGACCCATGTCAGCCCGGAGAGTGTCGTGAAGCGCACCTATCAACCCTCGAAGCTCGTTCGCAAGCGCCGCCACGGCTTCCGTAGCCGCATGGAAACTGTTGGTGGCCGCAAGGTGCTGGCCAATCGCCGCGCCAAGGGCCGCAAGCGCCTCTCTGCTTGATTCCCGGGAGCGTGATGTCATGGCGCCCGCACCGCCGGGCCGCCTGAAGCGCCGCGCCGAATTCCTCCGCGTCGCCTCCAAGGGACGCAAGGCTCCGGTGCACGGTCTCGTGCTCCAGGCCCTCGCCCGTGACGATGGCGCGCCCGCCCGCATCGGATTCACGGTGACCAAGAAGGTCGGCAACGCCGTGGTGCGCAACCGCACCCGCCGCCGCCTCAAGGAGGCTGCGCGCCTTTTGTTGCGCGCGGAGCCGATTGCCGGCGCCGACATCGTGATCATCGGGCGCGACAGCACCCGCAAGCGCAATTTCCTTGACCTCCAGGACGATCTCCGCCGCGCCTTGCGCAAGACCGGTGTCTCGCATGCGGGTTAGCGAGATCCCCGCCACCGTGCTGGCCGGTACTGTGCGGGCCTATCAACTCACGCTGCGCGGCGTGATCGGCGCACAATGCCGCTTCGAACCGAGCTGCAGCCACTACGCCATCGAGGCGCTCCACACGCACGGCGCACTGCGCGGCGCGGCCATGGCCGCGCGGCGCATTCTGCGCTGCAATCCCTGGCATCCCGGCGGCTACGACCCGGTGGCCCCGCTCTCCCCATCCCAGCAGGAACGGACGGCACTCTAGATGGATCAAAAACGCCTGTTCCTCGCGATCGCCATTTCGATCGCGATCCTCCTCGGCTTCCAGTTTCTGATGCCGCCACCCCCCAAGCCTGTGGTGGCGCCCACGGCTGCCACCGCGCCGGCCGCCGGCACTGCCGCACCAGCCGCGCCCGCCACCGCCGCAGGCGTGCCGGGTAACGCCATCACCCCCACCCCCGCTGCAACGCCCCGCGAAGTTCCGCGAGTGACCTTCAGCGCCCCCCGCCTGCAAGGCAGCATCAGCCTGCTCGGCGCCCGGCTTGATGATCTGGTGCTGCGCGACTACCGCGATACGATCGAACCCAAATCTCCGCAGGTCCGCCTTCTGGAACCCCGTGGTGCCGCCGAGCCGACCTTCGTGCAGTTTGGCTGGACCGCGCCCGAGGGCAGCGGCATTGCCGTACCAGATGAGGACACACTTTGGTCCTCCACCGGTGACCTGGCGCAAGGCCAGAAGCTCACGCTCTCATGGGACAACAAGGCGGGATTGACGTTCGAACTCGTCTTCACCGTCGATGCCAACTACATGTTTGCCGTCGAGCAGCGCGTGCGCAACGCCAGTGGCAAACCGATCTCGCTGTTCCCCTGGTCGCGGGTCCGCCGCGACTACACGCCCAAGACCGCCGGCTACTATGTGCTGCACGAGGGCATGCTCGGCGTGCTCGACGGCAAGCTGCATGACGATGATCTGACCTATGCCAAGGTGAAGGAAAAGGGGGAGAAGGCCGCCGGCCTGGCTCTCGGCCTGAAGGGCGTGAGCGGCTGGGCCGGGATCACCGACAAGTACTGGCTGACCGCGCTGATACCCGATAAAGCCGTCAAGCAGGATCTTGCCTTCCGCTACGTCGCCGGCGGCGCCGGCGGCTACCAGGTCGATTTCCTCGCCGTCGACCCCATCGCGATTGCCGCGGACGCCACCGTGTCCACCACCGCCCGGCTATTCGCCGGTGCCAAGGAAGTTCACCTGCTCGACACCTACGAGAAGGTCGACGGCATCGTCAATTTCGACAAGGCGGTGGATTTCGGCTGGTTCTACTTCCTCACCAAGCCTTTCTTCTACGCGATCGACTGGATCTACGGCCAGGTCGGCAATTTCGGCGTGGCGATCCTGATCTTCACGACGCTGATCAAGGGCCTGTTCTTCCCGCTGGCCAACAAGTCCTACCGCTCCATGGCCAAGATGAAGGAACTTGGCCCGAAGATGACCATCCTGCGGGAGCAGTACAAGGACAACCAGCAGGAACTCCAGAAGAAGATGATGGAGCTCTACCGCACCGAGAAGGTCAACCCGGCCTCCGGTTGCCTGCCCATCTTCATCCAGATCCCCGTGTTCTTCAGCCTCTACAAGGTGATCTTCGTCACCATCGAGATGCGCCACGCGCCGTTCTTCGGCTGGATCAGGGACCTTTCCTCGGTTGATCCCACCAACATCTTCAACCTGTTCGGCCTGATCCCCTTCGACCCGACGACGCTGCCAATGTTCGGCTCCATGCTGCATCTCGGCGTCTGGCCGGTGCTGATGGGCTTCACCATGTATTTCCAACAGCGGCTCAACCCGCCGCCGCCCGATCCGGTGCAGGCCAAGCTGTTCCAGTACATGCCGATCCTGTTCACCTTCATGATGGGCAGCTTCCCGGCCGGGCTCGTGATCTACTGGAGCTGGAACAACCTGCTGACCATCGCTCAGCAGTCCTACATCATGAGCCAGGCGAAGCGGGCCAAGCCGGCAAAGGCCTGACGTGCTGGACCCGCAGGAAGAGTTCGACCCCGAAGCCGCCCGCCTCGCCGCCCTCGAGGCGGGGCGGCTGCTGTTCGCGTCCGAATGCAATTTCTTCTTCGCCGCCCAGCGACTCGACCAGCTGCCCCCGCCGGGCAAGCCGGAGATCGCCTTCGCCGGGCGTTCCAATGTCGGCAAGTCTTCGCTGGTCAACGCGTTGACTGGGCGGAACACGCTGGCGCGCACCTCCTCGACGCCGGGGCGTACCAAGCAGCTCAATTTCTTCGATCTCGGCAACCGCCTCGTGCTGGTCGACATGCCCGGCTACGGCTACGCCCAGGCCGCCAAATCCGTGAAGGAGGACTGGCAGGGGCTGATGTTCCAATACCTGCGCGGCCGCCCCACCCTCCAGCGCGTCATCCTGCTGCTCGATGCCCGCATCGAGGTGAAGGAGAGCGATCTCGCGGTGATGGACCTGTTCGACAAGGCGGCCGTGCCCTACCTCGTCGTGCTCACCAAGGCCGATGGCGCCAGGCCCTCCGTGCTGCGGGCCAAGCAGGAAGAAGCCGGTGCATTGGCTCGTAAACACCCGGCGGCGATGATGGAAATTGTCACCACCTCCAGCGAAACCGGTCTCGGCATCCCCGAACTCCGCGCCGAACTGGCTGCACTCGCGGCTGCGTAGGCCGGGGGGGCCTATCATAAAGTTAGGCAAGGGGCGCTGCCCCTTGACCCCGCTGGGGGCTGGAGCCCCCAAATCCGCATCAGTTTAATGAGCGGCCGAAAGAGGCGGGCTTATTCCGCGTAGTCGACCGCGACGTCCTCGAATCCGGAGAAACGGATGCGCACCTTCGCGGTCGGGCCCACTCGATTGGCGCCGGACCACGAGCCGCAGGTGACGAACTGCCCGGCCTTGAGCCCGCCGGCCCACACCGCGCCCTCATTGGCCATCCACTGCACCTGCGCCACCAAATCCCCGGCGGGGTGCCCGGTGCGGCTGGCATCAAGCGCGCCGTCGACATGCTGTTCCATGCTGACGGCGGCGAGATCGATCACCTGCCAATCCGTCCGCCCCGGCCCGTAGATCAGCCCGCCATGGGACTGGGTGTCGGCGATGTTGCTGAAGATATCGACGGCCTTGGGCTCGATGTAGCGGGATTCGCAGGCTTCCATCACCGGGTGGATGGCGGTGATGCAGGCGATGATTTCCGCACGGGTATAGGGGGTGGCGCGGGGCGGCAGGTCCTTGCCGATGCGCGCGCAGAGCTCGGCCTCGATGGCGCGGATCGCCTGCTTGCCCGGCCGCAGCGTGGCCGGCGCCGCTTCGATGCCGCTGGCCGGCAGCGGGCCGCACATCGGGGCAGAACCGTCAGTTCCGAAGGGCGAGACCTTCCAGCCGCCGATCGCGCCAAGCTCGGCGGCCACCTTGTGCTGGATCGCATAGGCCGCGGCACGGTCAGCCGGCTTCACCGCACCCGGCAGGTCGGCGAGGCGCTTTGCGGGATCGCGGCGCGCGGCGAGCAGGAGGGCGGCGGCCTGGGCGGCGGTATCGGACATGGTTGGGTTCCCCGGGGAAATGTTGAGCGGACCTAAGCATCCGGCGGCGGGCTTGTCCAACCGAGGCGGCCGGTCCAGATAGCAGCGACGACGGCGAGTGAGGCAACAATGAGCGACGGCGTGTTTTTCGAGGACCTGGCGATCGGCATGTCGGCCAGCATGGGCAAGACCATCACGGAAGCGGATATCCTGATGTTCGCCGCCGTCAGCATGGATACCAACCCCGTGCACCTCAACGCCGAGGTGGCAGCCGCCTCGCAATTCAAGGAGCGCATTGCCCACGGCATGCTCTCGGCCGGGCTGATCAGCGCCGTGCTTGGCACGCGCCTGCCGGGGCCGGGCACCATCTATCTGGGCCAGACGCTGCGCTTCCGCCGCCCGGTGAAGATCGGCGACACCGTCACCGCGACCTGCGAGGTGACCGCGCTCGATGCCGCCAAGAGGCAGGCGACGATGAAGACGGTCTGCACGGTGGCGGGCAAGACGGTGATCGAAGGCGAGGCGGTGGTGCTTCCACCCTCCCGGAGCTGACGCGATGAGTATCGCCCTGCATCGGGACTGGCGCGGCCTGCCGGACACTGCGCGCGGCGCCGTGGTCGCGCTGGGGAATTTCGACGGTGTGCACACCGGCCACGCCCATCTGCTGCGCATCGCCCATGGCGCGCGGCCGGATGCGGCGCTCGCGGTGCTGACCTTCGAGCCGCATCCCCGCGAGGTGTTCCGCCCGGACGACCCGCCCTTCCGACTCACGCTCTCGGCCGAACGCGCGGCGGCGCTGGCGGCGCTCGGGGTGGCGCATGTCTATGAGCTGGCATTCGACGACGCGTTTAGCCGAATGTCGGCCGATGCCTTCGTGACTGACGTGCTGCATGCCGGGCTCGGTGCGCGGCATCTGGTGTGCGGGCCAGACTACGCCTTCGGCCACCGCCGCGGCGGCAACGCCACCTTTCTCGCCGAGCGGGCGGCGGCGCTCGGCATTGGGCTGACCGTGGTGCCGCCGCTCAGCGATGCCGGCGGGCAGATTTCCTCCTCCGGCATCCGCCGCGCGTTGCAGGATGGCTATCCCGAGCGCGCCGCCGCCCATCTCGGCCGCCCCTGGGCGATCCGCGGCGTAGTGGCGCATGGCGATAAGCGTGGCCGCACCATCGGTTTCCCCACCGCCAATATCGCGCTTGGCCGCCATATCGAGCCCGCGCGCGGCGTCTACGCCGTGACGGTGACGCTGCCCGATGGGCGCGTGGTCCACGGCGCCGCCAATATCGGCCGCCGCCCGACGGTGAATGCCGGGCCGGAGAGCCGGCTCGAGGTGAACCTGTTCGACTTCACGGGCGATCTCTACGGCCAGGAGCTCTCGGTCGCGCTGCACGCCTTCCTCCGCCCGGAGCAGAAATTTTCTGGCCTCGACGAGCTCAAGGCTCGCATAGCAGCCGATTGCCAGGAGGCGCGGCGGATTCTTGACCGCGTGGCCCCGCTCTCCGCATAGTCATTCCCATGTATGGGTTTATAGAGGCGCGAATTATACGCCCGGCGGTTCGCTAGAACGCCGGGACATCACGCACGCCTTTCCCCTGACGCGGCAGATCGCCGCACGAGATCATCATGAGCGAAACACGAGACTACCGCGACACCGTCTTCCTGCCGGCGACGCAATTCCCCATGCGCGGCGATTTGCCGAAGAAGGAGCCGGCCATCCTCGCCCGCTGGGCCAAGATGGGCATCTGGGAGCGCATCCGCGCCAATTCCAAGGGCCGCACCAAGTTCATCCTGCATGACGGCCCGCCCTACGCCAACGGCAACCTCCATATCGGCCACTCCCTGAACAAGGTGCTGAAGGACGTCATCAACCGCGGCCGCCAGATGTCGGGCTTTGACGGCTACTACATCCCGGGCTGGGACTGCCACGGCCTGCCGATCGAATGGAAGATCGAGGAGGAATACCGCAAATCCGGCCGTGACAAGGATGCGGTGCCGATCCTGCAATTCCGCGCCGAATGCCGCGCCTATGCCCAGCATTGGCTGTCCGTGCAGCGCGACGAATTCCAGCGCCTCGGCGTGTTCGGCGCCTGGGATGAGCGCTACGCGACGATGGACCTGCCCTCCGAGGCGGCGATTGCCGGCGAGATCGGCAAGTTCCTCCTCAACGGCGCCCTGTTCCGCGGCCTGCGCCCGGTGATGTGGTCGCCGGTGGAGAAGACCGCGCTGGCCGAGGCCGAGATCGAGTACCACGATCACACCAGCGACACCATCTTCGTGCGCTTCCCTGTCCTCTCGTCCAACGTCGCCGAGCTGCGCGATGCCGCGGTGGTGATCTGGACCACCACGCCATGGACCATGCCGGGCAACCGCGCCATCGCCTACGGCGAGGAGATCGACTACGCCGTCGTGCGGGTGGACAGCGTGAAAGACGGCTCGCTCGCCCGCGCCGGCGAGCGCATCCTCGTCGCGCTCGCTTTGCTGCCGCAGGTCTGCGAGGCCACCGGGATCGCCACCCACCACGTGCTGCACGTGCATAAGGGAGCGGAACTCGCCGGCACCGTCACCGCCCACCCGCTGCGCGGAAAGGGCTATGAGTTTGACGTGCCGCTGTTTGCCGGCGATTTCGTCACCACCGAGGCCGGCACCGGGCTGGTGCATATCGCGCCGGGCCATGGCGAGGACGATTTCCACCTCGGCCGCGCCCATGGCATCGAGGTGCCGGAGACGGTTGGCGATGACGGCACCTACAACCCCTGGGTGCCGATCTTCGCCGGGCATCACGTCTACAAGGCCGCCAACCCCGTCTGCGCCGCGCTGACCGAGGCTGGCGGGCTGCTGGCGCGCGGCAAGCTCGTCCACTCCTACCCGCATTCCTGGCGCTCCAAGGCCCC
>CAIWAJ010000458.1:0-13652 GCA_903910565.1 uncultured Rhodospirillales bacterium | reverse complement strand
GCGCGAGCGCATGGTTGCTCATCGCACACATCCGCCTGCTCACCAGACGCCTGGCACGAGCGTGATCCGTTTTCATCAAATCCGAGTCAGACTCTAAGGCAAGCAAGCGCTTCTTTTTTGAAAAAAAGAAGCAAAAAACTTTTATCCGATTGGTATTGCCTCCTCCAGGCCACCGTCACGTCTTTGCATTTACTCGTTTTCGTGGGCGCCGCGACGCCGTCCAGGGGCCGCGCGATATTCCGAATTTTGATGGCTTCGCCCGCTCCGTGGGGAGGTCTGGGCCAGATCAGCTTATTTTTCTAACTTTGATTGTTTTTATGATTGACGTTTTGCGTTAGGCGCGCTATATACCCTCCATGAGCAATCCCGCCCCCTCCCCCGTCCTGCGCGCGATCGAACACCTGCGGCGCCTCAGCGCGATCGCGCTGTGGTTCGCGACGCTGCTCGGCCGGATTCTGCCCGGCGCGGGGAAGCGGGCCGAGCAGGCGGCGGCGTGGCGCTATATCGAAGCCACGATGACCCAATTCGCCGATCTCCTCGAACGCCTGGCCGCCGGCCAGGTCACGCCCGAGCAACCCCGGCGCGCCACGTCACGCCCGCAATCCCGCCCCGACTCCGCTCGTCCCCGTTCCGCATCGCGAGCCCCCCGTATTGCCGACCTGGCCCAGGACATCGCGCGCCCCAGGCGCAACCACGCCCAGTTCGCCCTCCCGCGCCCAACCCAATGTTCCCCCGCAACCCTCATTCGCCCGGCAAAGCCCCTTATCCAAAAAATGAGAAGCCAGACACACGGTATCTTGCACGTCCATATTGTTACGACATCATAATAATACCCGTTTTCCGCAACCTAAACGGATAAAAAGTTTTTTGCTTCTTTTTTTCAAAAAAGAAGCGCTTCCTTCCCCCCGATTGCCCCGCACCGCCGGGAATGGCAGGGTCCCCCAGCAATAGGAGTAGTGAACATGGCGCGCATGACCGGTGGTGAGGCGATTGTGGATGGGCTGCTGCGGCATGGGATCGACACCATGTTCGGCCTGCCCGGCGTTCAGGTCTACGGGTTGTTCGATGCCTACGCCCGCAACGCCAACCGGATGCGCCTGATCAACGCGCGGCATGAGCAGACGACCGCCTATATGGCGCTCGGCTATGCCTGCTCCACCGGCCGGCCCTCGGCCTATTCGGTGGTGCCGGGGCCCGGCGTGATGAACACGACGGCCGCCCTGGTCACCGGCTGGGGGCTGAATGCGCCCGTCCTGTGCCTGACCGGCCAGGTGCCATCCGCCCAGATCGGCCGCCTGCGCGGCAGCCTGCACGAAATGCCCGACCAGTTGGCGACGCTGCGGACGATGTTGAAATGGGCCGACCGCATCGAGCATCCCGTCGACGCGCCCTACAAGGTGGCCCAGGCCTTCCAGGCGATGATGTCGGGACGGCCGAGCCCGGTGGCGCTCGAGATGCCGTGGGACCAGTTCCCCGCGGTCGCCGACGTCACGCCGGTCGACCCGCTGCCGCTGGCGCCGCGGCCGGAGCCGGACCGCGAGAAAATCGCGGCTCTCGCCAAGCTGCTGGACGGTGCCAAGGCGCCGATGATCTGGGTGGGTTCGGGCGCGCTGCATGCGGCCGCCGAGATCCAGGCGCTCGCCGAGAAGATCGGCGCCCCGGTGGTGGCCTTCCGCACCGGCAAGGGCATTGTCGATGCGCGCCATCCCCTCGGCCTGACGATCGCCGAGGCCATCGAGTTGTGGCCGGCAACGGATGTGCTGGTGGGCATTGGAACCCGGCTTGACGCCCCCACCCGCTGGCCTGGCGCGCCCAAGCTCGCGCGCATCGACATCGATCCCGCGGAAATGCGCCGTCTCAAGGTCGATATCGGCATCGTCGCCGATAGCGCCGATGCCGCTGCTGCGCTCACTGCCCTGCTCACCCCCCGCAAGGACCCGGCGCGCGCGGCCGACATCGCGGCGGCCAAGGCCAAGACCACGCAGGACATGCAGCGGGTGCAGCCGCAAATGACGTGGCTGAACGCCATCCGCGACGTGCTGCCGGAGAACGGCATCCTCTGCGACGAGATGACGCAAACCGGCTATGCCTCGTGGTTCGGCTTTCCCATCTACAGCCCGCGGTCTTTGATCACCTCCGGCTTCTCCGGCACCCTCGGGGCCGGCGTTCCGATGGCGCTCGGCGTCAAGGTCGCGCACCCGGACCGCCCGGTGGTGGCGCTGACGGGGGATGGCGGGTTTCTGTTCGGCGGCGCCGAACTCGCCACCGCCGTGCAGTTCGGCATCAACCTGGTGACCGTGCTGTTCAACAATTCGGCCTATGGCAACGTCATGCGCGACCAGAAGCGGCTGTTCGACGGTCGCGACTCGGGCTCCG
Organism: uncultured Rhodospirillales bacterium; assembly: GCA_903910565.1. Lineage (GTDB taxonomy): Bacteria > Pseudomonadota > Alphaproteobacteria > Acetobacterales > Acetobacteraceae > CAIYPH01. Next base: position 11,276 of record CAIWAJ010000458.1, on the reverse strand, counting down.
CGCTGAAGAACCCGGATTTCCAGGCCTATGCGAAGAGCTTCGGCGTGCCGACCTGGCGGGTGACCGACGGGGATGGGCTGCGCAAGGCGCTGACCGAGGCGCTGGCCGCCAATTCTCCGGCGCTGATCGAGGTGATCACGGATATCGGCCAGGAATACGCCCCCTGGGAGTTCTTCGCCCCGACCCCGCCGGCGCGCGGTTAACCCGCCGCTACTTCCAACGCAGGAGCAAGGCAAGCGCGACGAGGTTCGCAGCGGCGGTGACGACCAGGATGGTCGGCGCCCCGGCGCCCGTGGCGGTCAGCACCGCTGCCACGGCCGCGCCGGCGACCATGAAAAGTGCGTTCATCACGTTGTTCGCGGCGATGATGCGGGAGCGCACCGCCACTGCTGAGCGCTCCTGCAGGAGCGCATAGAGCGGCACCGAGAACACGCCGCCGCAGAGTGCGAGGGCGAACAGGTCGGCGATCACCCGCCAGCCCCGTGGCGCGGCGACCAGCGTTGCCACGTCGGCGACGTGCGAGCCATCGCAGGCGATGACAAAATCGGCGCAGAACACGCTGATTCCAAACAATGCCCAGGGGATGTGGCGCAGCGAGACCTCCCCCTTGAGCAGCCGTGCCTCCAGCATGGAGCCAGCGCCGATGCCGATCGAGAAAGTCGCGAGAAAAAGCGTCACCACACCGCTACCGGCCCCCAGCACATCCTTGGCCATGACCGGGAATTGCGACAGCACCGTCGCGCCGACGGTCCAGAACCAGGAGATCGCCATGATCGCGCGCCAGACCGGCGGGTTGCCGCGGCCGATCGCCAGGATCGCCGCGGTGCCCCGCCAGAGGTTCCAGTCCAGCGAGAGCGACGGCGCGGCGGCGGGCGCGGCGGGGATGGCGCGCGATGCCACGTAGCCCGCGACCGCGACCGCGATGCCACACGCCGAGACGATTGCCGTGCCGCCCGCGCCCAGCACCAGCCCACCCCCCATGATGGTGCCGACGAGGATGGCCAGGAACGTGCCGGCCTCGATCAGCCCATTGCCGGTGACCAGTTCGTCATGCGCGAGGTGAAGCGGAAGGATGGCGTATTTCAACGGCCCGAAAAACGTCGAATGGACGCCGAGTCCGAACAGCACGGTCATCAAAAGCAGCGGGCTGCCCTCGACCAGGCCGACCGCACCAAGGACCATGAGCACTATCTCGAACACTTTGATTTTACGGATAAGTCCGGCCATCTCGCTGCGATCGGCGAGCTCGCCGGCCAAGCCGGAAAACAGCGCGTAGGGCAGAATGAACACGCCGCCCGCGGCGACCACGAGCAATGGCCCGGCTTCGCCCGCCTTCCACAGGAGCAAAACGGCCATCGCGTTCTTGAACAGGTTGTCGTTGAGCGCACCCAAAAACTGGGTGACGAACAGCGGCAGGAAGCGGCGCGATGCGAGCAATGGAGTGACCATGGCGACACTCTGCGGGGCCGCGGAGGTTCACGCAATCGTGCGCCGCACCGGAGCGAAACTGCAACTCCCGGCCCCACCGGCCGGCAAAAACAAACACAATCCAAACATGAGCGGCCGCACATTCGGGCATTGCCAACCCGCCCTTTGCGCGAGCACCCCGATGTCGGTATCGATCTCCGCTCTTCCTCCCCGGCCCGAAGGCTTCGCTCGATTGATCGATTTCCACCTGCTCCGCACGATCCTGGGGCTGCTGCTGATCGCCGCCGCGTTCTACGCGACCATTTGCGGCGGTCTCTATGTCTGGCAGCGACACATCATATTCCTCACCGATACGGCCCGGCCTGACCCGGTGCTGGCCGGGGTGCCGGATATTGACGTCCGCTCGATCCGAACCGCCGATGGGCTGAACCTTGTTGCATGGTATCGCCCGCCGGCCGCTGATGATCGGCCAGTCGTCCTGTTCCTGCACGGCAACAGCGGCAATATCGGCCATCGCGGCGGCCGCGTCGCGAGCCTCGGGGCGCTCGGCTGGGGCGTGATGATGGTGGAGTACCGGGGCTTCGGCGGCAATCCGGGCTCCCCGTCCGAGGCCGGCCTGGCGCTCGATGCACAGGCCGGATACGCGGCGCTGCGGGCCGAGGGAATTGCGGCCGAGCGGATCGTGGTTTGGGGCGAGTCGCTGGGAACCGCGGTCGCCACCCGTCTGGTGACCGAAGCGCCTGCCGCGGCGCTGATCCTCGAGGCGCCCTTCACCTCGATGGCCGACATCGCGCGGATGCGCTACCGCTTCGTGCCGGTTGACCTGCTGCTGAAGGACCGGTTCGACACGCTCGCCCGCATCGGCACCGTCGAGACGCCGCTCCTAGTGATCCACGGCGATCGTGATGGGATGATCCCCTTCGCGATGGGTCGGCGCGTGTTCGATGCCGCGACCTCCGCGCGGCGGCAGTTCTGGGCGGCCGAGGAGGCGGGACACAACAATCTCGTCGAACACGGGGCCTTGGACGTGGCGTACGGCTTCATCGACTCGGCCCTGCACGGCCGACGCATCGCCCAGCGCTGATCAAGACGGCCGGCTTGCATGACCGGCGCGGTGGCATCATCCTGCCCGCATCATGCTCAAGGCCGGACATACGCCCCTCCGCGCCCGTGACCTAGGATTGGCCTGCGGCAGCTTGCCACCTGGTTCGGGGAATCGCCTCACCGACGTGCCTGGTGTTCTCGTGGGCCACACCACGATCGCCGAGGGCGATTTGCGCACCGGCGTCACCGCGATCATTCCGCACGCCGGCAATGTGTTCCGCGACAAGCCAATCGCCGCGGCGGATGTGCTCAATGGTTTCGGTAAATCCATCGGCCTCATGCAGGTCGAGGAACTCGGCCAGTTGGAGACGCCGATCCTGCTCACCAATACCTTGTCGGTCGGCACCTGCGGGACGGCGTTGATCCGCCGCGCGATTGCGGCCAATCCCGACATTGGCCGGGCGACCTCCACCGTCAATCCCGTGGTTGGCGAGTGTAATGACGGCTACCTCAACGACATCCAGGCATTGGCCGTCACCGAGGCGCACGCCTTCGCCGCGCTCGATGCCGCAGCCGAGGGCTTCGCGTCCGGCGCGGTCGGTGCCGGGGCCGGGATGAGTTGCTTCGGGTTCAAGGGCGGCATCGGGACCGCCTCGCGCAGGGTCGAGATCGACGGCGCGGGGTGCCACGTCGGTGTGCTGCTGCTGGCGAATTTTGGCCGTGCCGGCGATCTCCGGCTGCCCGATGGACGCCGAGTTGCGCCACAACGCGCCGCTACACCGCCGGAACGCGGATCGGTGATCGTGGTTGTCGCCACCGACATCCCGCTCGACCACCGCCAGCTCCGCCGGTCGATCCGCCGGGCCGGAGCGGGGCTCGCCTGGGCCGGCTCCTTTTGGGGGCATGGCAGCGGCGATCTCGCGATCGGCTTCACAACGGCGAACCGGATTGACCATGACGCCGCGGATGACACGCGCAACATACGGATTTTGAACGAAAATCGCATTGATCTCGTTTTCCAGGCTGTCGCCGAGGCAACCCAGGAGGCGGTGATGGATGCGCTCGCCGGCGCCGATACCACCCGCGGCCGTGCCGGCCATCGACGCCTCGGCCTGCGTCATGCACTTGGGAGTTCGTCATGAAAGTCTTCATTTCCGCCGATATCGAGGGCGTCGCCGGCGTCGTTACGCCGCAGCAGGGCCAGCCCGGGAACGTGGAATACGAGCGTGCGCGCCGGTTGATGACCGAGGAAGTCAGCGCCGCCATCGCCGGCGCATTCGACGCTGGCGCCACCGAGGTGGTGGTGAACGACAGCCACGGCCCGATGACCAACCTGATCCCCGAGTTGCTCGATCAGCGGGCAGAGTTGGTGCTCGGCCGCCCGAAACCGACCTATATGTGCGCCGGGCTCGACGCCTCCTTCGATGCGGTGTTCTTCACCGGATATCACAGCGGCGCCGGGCAACACGGCATTCTCTCCCACACCGTGAATGGCTTCGCCTTCTACGGAATCCGGGTCAACGGCATCGACTGCGCCGAGGCGACGCTCTACGGCGCCTATGCCGGCAGTCTGGGCGTGCCTGTGGTGATGCTGTCCGGCGATGACCGCCTGCGGGCGCAATGCGCTCCCCTGTTCCCTGGCGCCGAATTTGCTGTCGTGAAGACAGCCCTGGGGCAGCGCGCCGCCCGCGCTTTGTCACCCGGGAACGCGCGGGCGCTGATCCGGACCGCCGCCGCCACCGCGCTGCGCAACCGCGCGGCCTGCCCGCCCTACGTGATCGAGGGCCCCTATCGGCTGGAACTCGATCTGAGCAGTGTGACGCTGGCCGATCTGGCGGGCGGGATCCCGGTGGCCGAGCGGGTTTCACCGCGCACGGTCGCGTTCACGGCTGACAGCATGGAGGGGGTGATCGGCTGGATCGGCGCGATCGGCGCGATGTCGGCCACGCTGCGCTGAGGCGATCCGGCTTTACCTTCCGACCTGGCTCGGCGCGGTGGTGGGCGGGGCCGGGCCGGGAGAAGGGCTCGGGCTGTCAAACATCCCGAAGATGCCGCGCAGGAACCCGGGCGTAAGCGCGGCCAGCGGGTTCACGGTAACGGCGGGGTCATTGCAGTCACCGCGCAGTGCATAGGTCGCGGCGAACAGGCCGCCGCCTCGCTCGGGGCTGAAGAGCTTGCCGAGAAAGGGAATGCCGCCGAGGATCGAATTGAAGAAATAGGCGGGGACGATGGTGCCGCTCAGGTCGCACCGTTGTGCCGCGGTATCCACCCGCCCCTTCGCCGTCATACCGAGCGAGGTGTTGAAGGCGCGGGCGTCATTGAGTTCCAGCACGTCCTCGGTCATGCGGAATGGGGCGTCGAGGCGGTTGAAGCCAAGGCCGGGACCACGGACAAGCTCGACCAGCCCGTACAGGGTCATCGCCTGCAACAGCTTGGCGAGCGCTGGAGCCTTGGTCATCCGGAAGTCCAGGATTTCGGCGGTACCTTCGAGGGGACGGCCGGGCTTGAGGTCGTCATAGCGGCCGGACAGTTTCATGGAGCCGCCTTGCATTTCGTCGACGAGATCGAGCACGCGAAGCAACCCGCCGGCATCGGCGGCGCTGCCGGTAAGGCTGCGTCCGCCCTGCATCGTGGCGATGCTGATGTCGAAAGGGGCCAATCCGCCCGGCCGGCCGGACAGATGCATCTGGCGGTTGATCAGCCCGTCATTATCGGCATGCAGCGTCAACTGGCTGATGGTTCGCCCTTCACCGAGCACAACGCGATCCAGCTTGGCATCGAGAATGTATGATGGACCACGGGTTTCCGGGAGTTTTGGCGCGCCGGGCGGGCGACGGGCGAACTCCGCCGATGCGTCGATACTGGCGCCGGTGAGGCCGACCCGCCACGCGCCGCCGCCCTGGGGCGGAAAGCGGATGTCGGCGCGCAGGTTGGTGTCCTTGCCGAGCACGAGTACGGGAAGTAGCGCCGACACCGGACGGCCCTCAGCAAAGGCGATCCGGGCATCGGCATCGATGCCATCGCCCTTGACCGTTAGCCGATCAATCGCCGCGATCCGGTCGCGCTCCAGGGACATCCGCATCTCCGCCTGCGCCGGTTTGCCAGGCGGCTTGGCGTAGCCCAAGCGGGGTACCGCGAGACCCGCCGGCGTGAGGTCCGCCTTGAGCGATACGTCGCCCTTGCCATCGCGTCGCGTTCGCCATACCGCGCTCACCGGCGCGGCACCGGCAACGGTGCCGCCGAGATCGATGCCCAAAGCGGTGACCTGCGACACATCGGGAGTGCCGGATACGGTGACGGTCTGCACGATCTGGGCGGCGCCGCCGGGGCGGAAATCCATATCGACGGCGAGCTTGGCGGGAATGCCGGCAATATTGCCGGTGCCGGTGACTTTCAGTCCGTCATTGGAGGCCTGAAGATCGAGCTGCCCATCATCGAGGTCCCGCCCGGCGGCGACACCGCCGAGATGCACCCCGGTCATGCGAACGGCGGCGCGAAGCTGAACGTCGTCTATTGTGAGCCACATCTCGAGCGGCATTTTGGTGATCTCAACCCGGCCCTTCACCTGGCCCGCGGGGTCCCGCAGTTCCATCGGCCGGCGGTCGAGCAAATGGATGCGGGGATTGCGCAGCACATTGAACACGTCGGCCAGCGGCCCCGCGGCGTCGACGGTGATGTCGGTGACCTGGTCGCGCACCGACAGTCCAAAGATGCGCATCAGGCCGCCGGTGACCTGGACCCCCGCCTGGCGGCCCGAGATCATGTTGATGTCCAGAATATCCGGCGACACGAATTCCAGCCGCGCCACCCCCTGCTCCACCGGCGGTATTGGCCGCAGCCAATGGACGACGAGATCCTTCCCGTCGCCGCCACCCGACAGCGACGTGACACGCAGCCCGGAGAAATCAGGCTCGGCGCGGAGCGTCATCGTCGCCCGCAGGTCTGTGACGGTACCGCTCGGCATGTTCTCCACAAGCCATGGCTTGGCGCCACGTCCGGCGACACCATCGGGCCAAAGTGCCGGCAGATCGGCCAGTTCGGCGTGATCAGTGCCGATCGTGAGGTCGATCACGACGCCTTCCGCATCGCGTGACGCCGCTCCGGCTCCGGTCACCCGGGTCACCGGTCGGCCGGGAGGGTGCAGATCCAGGGTCAAGCCCAAGAGGTTGAGCGTGTCCGGCGCGGCCCGCAGCCGCGCCTCGGCCGCCGCGATCGGCAAGGCGCCGCGTGCCACCGCGATCTGCCCCGCTTCGAGCCGGATCGTCGCTTCGGCGCCCTGCCAGCGCAAGGCACGATCGACCACAATACTGCCGTCGATGCTGACCGGCGCGTCGACGGCTTGCAGCGCGGCGAAAGCAGGCATGTCGACCGCAAGCCGTGCCGGGTTGATCGGCGAGGCCGTGCCATGGATCCGGATGAATTCAGGCCCATCACGCAATTCCAAGCTGCCCGCGAGGAGGGCACGCTGGCTGCCGAGTGCCAGCGACACTGAGATTGTGCCGCGCTCGCCACCCGCAGGGTCTCGCGTCAGGTCAAGCGCGACCTCGTTCGCCGTCCAGCGCATGCCGAGGCGATCATCCACCACCTCCAGCCCCGCATCACGGATCGTCACCCGGCGCAGATGATCGAGCAGCATCGCCACCGGCGTTCCGTCGTCGATGCTGCCGCCAGGCCGCGCCAGTGCCGCCGCCACGTCCGTCAGGTCCATCGCCGGCGCGAGGTCGGCTCCGCCGGTGGCCGCCTCGACCAGATCGATCCGCACACGCCCATCAGCGCCGCGCGCGGCGCGGAGCCGGGCCCCGTCGAGCTCAATCGAGCGCGGCACGAGGTGGCCGCGCACCAGCTGCGACGCTGCGAGCGCAATCCGCGCCGCTGGGATCCGGCCGATCATCACACCCGTCGCTGTCGTGACGCTGACGTCCTCGATGCGCAAATCGATCGGCCGATCGATCCCGCCGCCAAACCCTTCCCACGCCAGGGCCACCCGCCCGATCGACCACCGCGGCCCGCCCTCCACGTTGACGGCCGCTTCGATGCGCCGGACCAGCCACGGAAGCTCGACGGGGCCGAGTGACAACAGCCAGCCGAGCGCGCCGAGGGCGCAGAGCGCCACCACGATGAGCGCCAAAGCGAGGCTCAACAACCGCCGCATGAGCTTGAATACCGCGGCGACGGCTTGACCGGCATGCGCCCTCATGGCCAGCCTGCGCAATGTCCGCCCGAACGCCCGGCTCCGCCGCCCCCCGCGCAAACGCCATTCCCCTGCCCGCCGCCGCCGACGAGGGGGCGGCAGAGCGCCTGGTGGAGCGGTTCTCGGAGCTCGGCAGCGCGGAGGCACGCTTCGCCGCCGGACCGGGCGCTCACCTGCTGCGCACCCTTGGCGGCAACAGCCCGTATCTCGCCGAGCTGGTGCTCCGCGAGCCCGCGGTGATCCGCAAAATCCACCGCGCCGGGCCGGCTGCGGTGGTGGCGACCGCGATGGAGGAACTGACCGCGCTGCGGCCCGATATGGCGCGCCCGCGCCTGGCCGCCGCGTTGCGCCAGGCCAAGCGTGGCATCGCACTGGCAACCGCGGTGGCCGACATTACCGGGCAATGGACGCTCGAACGGGTCACCGAGGCGCTGTCGGCCCTGGCCGAGGCCGCCCTGCAGCGCGCCGTGGCGCATTTGCTGCGGGCCGGCCACGATAGCGGCCAGTTGCGTCTGCCGGACCCGGAGAACCCCGAGCAAGGCTCGGGCTTCACCGTGCTTGGCATGGGCAAACTCGGTGCCCGCGAATTGAACTACTCCAGCGATATCGACCTCATCCTGCTGCAAGACCCTGATTCGGGTGTCTACCACGGCGAATCGCAGGGCGCCTTCTATACCCGCCTCGCCCGCGATCTCGTGACCCTGATGGAGTTCCGCGACGCCGACGGCTACGTTTTCCGCACCGATCTGCGCCTGCGGCCCGATCCCGCCGCGACGCCCCCCTGCATCGCGCTGCCCGCCGCCATCGCCTACTACGAGAGCATGGGGCAGAACTGGGAGCGCGCCGCGATGCTCAAGGCGCGGCCCCTGGCCGGTGACATCATGCTTGGCATGGCATTCCTGCAGGAGATCCGGCCCTTCATATGGCGCCGCCATCTCGATTTCGCCGCCATCGCCGACATCCATGCGATGAAGCGGCGGATCGACGAGCACAGGCGTACCGCGCTTGCCGCCGCCGCAGACCCCGTCGCCCGGGTGCTTGGCCACAACGTCAAGCTCGGTGGCGGTGGGATTCGCGAGATCGAGTTCATCGCCCAGACGCTGCAACTGGTCTGGGGTGGCCGCGACCCGGCGCTGCGGGTGCTCAGGACCCGCGAGGCTTTGCGCCTGTTGGTGCGCGCCGGACACGTGAAGCGCCGCAGCGCCGCCGAACTCGACGCGGCCTATGTCTATCTGCGCGGCGTCGAGCACCGCCTGCAAATGGTCGCGGACCGCCAGACCCACACGCTGCCGGAGAAGCGCGAGGAGCTGGAGCGCTTCGCCATATTCATGGGGGAGCCCGACGCCGCCGCCTTTGCCCGGCGGCTGCTGGGCCATCTCGAGCGTGTTCAGGCGCGCTATGCCGACATGTTCGGCGCGGTTCCGGACCCCGAAAATGGCGCCGCCATCCTCGATTTCAGCGGCATCGACCTCCCGGAGGCAACCGTCGCGGCCATCGCGGCGATGGGATACGGCAAGCCCACGGCTGTTATCGCCGCGGTTCGGGCGTGGAATGGCGGACGGGTGCGTGCGCTGCGGTCGCAGCGATCGCGGGACATGATGCGCAACCTGCTGCCGCAGTTGCTGGCCGCGCTCGCGCGTCAGGCGCAACCGGATGCGGCCTTCGCGCGGTTCGATGAATTCATCGGCCGCCTGACCGCGGGCGTGCAGATCCTCTCTTTGTTCCAGCGCCATCCCGCGCTGATCGACCGAGTCGCGGTGATTCTCGGCGCCGCCCCTTCGCTGGCCGACCACCTCGCCCGCACGCCCGCGGCGCTGGAGGCGCTGCTGGTACCCGAGGCGGCGACCAACGTCGATCGGCTGCTGCGCGCGCGCCTCGCCGACGCGCGGACGCTGGAGGACGCCATCGCCATCATCCGCGCCACCGTGCGCGAGGAGGATTTCGCGATCTCCGTCGGCACGATCGAGGGCCGGCTTGACGCTGATGCCGCCGGGCTCGCCCGCACCGCGGTCGCCGATGCGGCACTCGCCGCCCTTTTGCCGTTGGTGCTGGACGATTTTTCCCGCCGCTTCGGCCAGGTTCGCGGCGGCGGCATGGTGGTCGTGCTGCTCGGCAAGGCGGGTGGGCGCGAAATGATGGCCGGCTCCGACCTCGACCTGATGTTCATCTATGACCACCCGTCGGGGGTCAGTGAAAGCCGCGGCGACCGGCCGCTGCCGACCAGCCAATGGTTCATCCGCGCCGTGCATGCCTATGTCGCCGCCCTCACCGCGCCGGACGCGGATGGCCCGATGTTCGCTGTGGATATGCGGTTGCGCCCATCCGGCAACAAGGGGCCGGTCGCGGTGCCGCTCGGCGGCTTCGAGCGCTACCACGCCGCCGAGGCATGGACCTGGGAACGCATGGCCCTTACCCGCGCCCGCGTCGTCGCCGGCCCGGCGCGGTTGCGCGCGAAGGTGGAGCGCGCCATCCGCGCGGCGATCGCCGCTGCCGGTGAGCCCGCGCGTATCCGTGCCGACGCGGCCTCGATGCGTGGCCGGCTGCTTCGTGAGCTTCCGTCTACCGGGCAATGGGATGTGAAGCTGCGCGCCGGCGGGCAGATCGAGGTTGAGTTCATCGCCCAGACCCTTCAACTGCTTGCCGGCCAGGCGACCGGGCCGGCCACCCGTGACGCGCTCGGCGCGCTGCTGCCGGCCGCAGAGGCGGCGCCATTGCTGCGTGCCGACAAGCTATGGCGCACCGTCCAGGGGATGCTGCGCATTCTCTATGGCCGAAATCCGGGTGCCAAGCTTTCGGAGGCCGCCGCCGCCGCCTTGCTTGGTGCCGCGCGGGAAGCTGGGGTCACAGCGGTTGACTTGCCCGCACTCATCGCCACTTTCGATGCAATCGCCGGCGACGTACGCGCCGCCTTCATTCGCTATATTGGAGCACCCGAAGCATGACTGACCTGACCGAGGGCGCCGCGGCGCCTGACTTCTCGATGCCGGCCACGGGTGGCCGCAACGTCAGCCTGGCCGGCTACGCGGGCAAGCCGTTCGTGCTGTATTTCTACCCCAAGGCCGATACGCCCGGCTGCACCCAGGAGGCCTGTGCGTTCCAGGAGGCCCTCCCCGCCCTCGGCGCGACCGGGCTCGAGGTGATCGGGGTTTCGCCGGACGGCATGAAGCCGATCGAGAAATTCGCGGCGAAATACAGCCTCACCTTCCCGCTGGCCTCGGATGCCGACACGAGCGTCGCCGCGGCCTATGGCACCTGGGTCGAGAAATCGATGTATGGCCGCAAATACATGGGTATGGAGCGCTCTACATTCCTGATCGACGCTCAGGGCCGCATCGCGCGGATTTGGCGCAAAATCAAGATTCCCGGTCACGCCGCCGAGGTAACGGCCGCCGCGAAGGCACTCTGAAGCCGGCTTCGCGGCCGCTCAGCCGCGGCCAAGCGCATCCAGACTGAACTGGCGATTGCGGCGCACCAGTTCGATATGCCCTTCCGGCATGTGCACGGCGGTGACAAACCCAGCCAGTGGAGCGCCGGCGTTGTGCTGAGCGCGGCGGGGTAAAACCCGTCCAGTTGGTAGGCTGACCGCTTTGGGGTCGGCCGGGGATGTTTGCCG
>CAIWAJ010000457.1:0-6912 GCA_903910565.1 uncultured Rhodospirillales bacterium | reverse complement strand
CTTGCATACCGGTCCGACACCCGCTGATACTGCGGGCGAGTGATTTCAGTCCAGGGCATCAGTGGCTCCGTCGTGTCTCGCAAACCTACGGAATCACAACCAACTGAAATCACTCAACCTCTTTTCCGGTCAGGCTCTTACCGCCGCCGCACGAGGCGTGTCAGCGCGGGACCGCCTGGGTGGCCCGCCAGCGCGCGACGTTGCGGTTATGCTCCTCGAGCGTCCGGGCGAATACGTGGCCACCGGTGCCATCGGCGACGAAATACAGCTCATCCGTGGCCAGCGGCCGGGCAACGGATTGCAGGGCGGCGAGGCCCGGGCTGCCGATCGGCCCGGGCGGCAGGCCGGGATTGCGGTAGGTGTTGTAGGGATTGTCGGCATCGAGATCGGCCCGGGTCACAACCCGGCCGCCGCTCATGCCGCCCCCGGTGGCGGCGTAGATCACCGTCGGGTCCGATTGCAGCGGCATGTTGCGCTTCAGCCGGTTGAGGAACACGCCGGCGATATGGGCCCGCTCTTCCGGCCGCGCGGTTTCGCGTTCGACGATGGAGGCGAGGGTGAGGAGTTGCAGCGGGGCTTGCAGCGGGATCGCCGGGTCCCGCTCCGCCCAGAGCCGCGCCAGCGTGCGCTGCATCGCCGCGGTGGCGCGTTCCACCATTTGCGCCCGGGTCATGCCGTGTTCATAGGCATAGGACTCCGGCAACAGCGCTCCTTCCGCCGGCACCGGCACATCCCCGGCGAGCGCGCTGGCATGATCCAGCAGCACGGCGATCTGCGCCGCGGTGAGCCCCTCGGGGATGGTGAGACGGTGCTGCACCGGCTTGGCGGTGCGCAGGATCAGCAGAACGTCCCGCAGGCTGGCATTGGCGGGGAAGACGAACTCCGAGGCCCGCAGCGGCCCACCACCCGCGGTCAACATGGCTGCGATGCTGAAACTGCGCGCATCCGCCACCAGCCCGGCCTTCTGGAGCGCTTCCCCGACCTCGCCATGCGTGCCGTGCGGCACGATGATGGTCGTCGTCTGCTGGAGAGGGCCAGGGGCCACGTAGCGGGCGCGGCCTTCGCGCATACCAGCGGCGCCGGCAAGGCCGAGCCCCCCCAGAATCGCCAGCGTCAGGACGAGTGGACGCAGGCGCATGCGTCAGCCGGTGTCAGGCCGTGCGGCCGAACACGATGCTTGCGTTGGTCCCGCCGAAGCCGAAGCTATTGGACAGCACCATGTTGATCGGCCGCTCCTGCGCTGTCTGAGCGACCCGATCGATCACGCTTTCGCGGCTCGGGCTCTCCAGGTTCAGGGTCGGCGGCGCGGTGTTGTCGCGGATCGCCAGAATCGAGAAAATCGCCTCGATCGCGCCCGCGGCGCCGAGCAGATGTCCGGTTGCCGACTTGGTGGAGGACATCGCCAGGGTCTTGGCGTTGTCGCCGAAGAAGCGCTCGACCGCCTCCAGCTCAAGGTCATCGCCCAGCGGCGTCGATGTGCCATGGGCGTTGACGTATTGGATCTGGTCGGGGGTCACCTTGCCGTTGCGCAGGGCCGCCTTCATCGCCCGGAACGCGCCTTCATGGCCTTCGGCCGGGGCGGTGATGTGGTGCGCATCGCCCGACATGCCGTAGCCGATCACCTCGGCGTAGATTTTCGCGCCGCGCTTCTTCGCGTGTTCGTATTCCTCGACGACGACGATCCCGGCGCCTTCGCCCATCACGAAGCCGTCGCGGTCCTTGTCCCAGGGGCGGGACGCGCGCGCCGGCGTATCGTTGAATCCGGTGGAGAGCGCGCGCGCCGCGGAGAACCCGGCGAGCCCGATCATGTTGACCGCCGCCTCGGCGCCACCGGCCACCATCACGTCGGCATCCCCAAACGCCACCAGCCGCGCGGCATCGCCGATCGCATGCACGCCGGTCGCGCAGGCGGTCACCACCGCATGATTGGGGCCCTTGAAGCCGTATTTGATCGACACGTGGCCCGAGGCCAGGTTGACCAGCGCCGCGGGGATGAAGAACGGCGAAATTCGCCGCGTCTTGCCCTCATGGATTTGCAGCGTCGTCTCGTAGATCGTCTCGAGGCCGCCAATGCCGCTGCCGATCATCACGCCGGTGGCGCAGCGCGCCTCCTCGTCGGTCGGCATCCACCCGCTGTCCTCGACCGCCTCGGTGGCGGCGACCATGGCAAACTGGATGAAGCGATCCATTTTGCGCTGGTCCTTTGGCGCGATCCACTCCGCCATGGCGAGCTTGCCCTCCGATTTGGGGCCGCTGGGGATCGTGCCGGCAATCTTCGCCGGCAGTTCGCCCACATCGAAGCTTTGGATGGCGGTGATCCCCGATTCGCTGTTGAGCAGGCGCTTCCACACATGCTCGACACCGACCCCGAGCGGGCAGGCAATACCCATGCCGGTAACCACAACACGACGCATCACTGCCATCCCCCAATCAGCGGCCTACGCGGGCCGGAACGTCATCGCACGAGAGTGAGAGGGCGGACTCAGGCCGCCTTCTGCTTCTCGACATAGTCGACCGCGTCTTTGACGGTCATGATCTTCTCGGCGGCATCCTCGGGAATCTCGATGCTGAAAGCCTCTTCGAAGGCCATCACGAGTTCGACGGTATCGAGGCTGTCGGCGCCAAGATCGTCGATGAACGACGCATCAATGGTTACCCTGCTTTCCTCGACGCCGAGATGCTCGACCACGATCTGCTTCACCCGTTCGGCGATCTCGCTCATAGGTCTTCCTTTTTCCGCCTGCCGGTTCAACGCCCGGTTCACTGGTTGCCAAATTCCGCCCCGAGGGACGGTCGAAACTCGATATCCGAATCCGCCGTCCGCGTTGCCGCCGCCGGGAGCCAATCGAGGCGGCGGCGATTAGCATGGTTTCGCCGCGGGCGCCAACCGGCTTACGCAGCCCAGCGTTCGGCCTTTGCGCCAGCCGCCGGATCAGGCAGCATCCCCATAACACAAACAGGAGAAACCAGCATGTGGGAGCCCAGCACGCGATATCCGGACCCGAATATCGTCACGCTCGATCCGTCCTTCGCGAAGTACCGCATCGCCCAGTCCTCGGTGGAACGCCTGGCGACGGGCTGCCGCTGGTCGGAAGGGCCGGTGTGGTTCGGCGATGGGCGCTACGTGCTGTGGAGCGACATCCCGAATAACCGCATCCTGAAATGGGAGGAGGAAACCGGCGCCGTGTCGGTCTTCCGCCGCGGCAACAACTCCAACGGCAACACGCGTGACCGCCAGGGCCGCCTGGTGACGTGCGAGCATGACAGCCGCCGCGTTACCCGCACCGAATATGATGGCAGCATCACGGTGCTGGCCGACAGCTACCAGGGGCGCCGCCTCAATTCGCCGAATGACGTGGTGGTGAAATCCGACGGCTCGGTGTGGTTCACCGACCCGCCCTTCGGGATTTCCGGCTATTATGAGGGACATAAGGCGCCGCAGGAGCTGACACCGGCGGTCTACCGGATCGACCCCGACGGCTCGATCGCCATGGTCGCCGATGACGTTCCCGGCCCCAACGGCCTCGCCTTCTCGCCCGATGAGCGCCTGCTCTACGTCGTCGCCTCCCGCGCCGAACCGCATCGCCAGCTCTGGGCCTACGACGTGCTCGATGGCCAGCGCCTCGCTAATGGCCGCGTCTTCATCGACGCCGCCGGCGGCACGCCGGACGGGTTCCGAGTCGATATCGACGGGAACCTGTGGTGCGGTTGGGGCATGGGCGACCCGGAGCTGGACGGCGTGCGCATCTTCAACCCCGCCGGCGCGCCGATCGGCCATATCAAGCTGCCGGAGCGCTGCGCCAATGTCTGTTTCGGCGGCTTCTACCGCAACCGCCTCTTCATGGCGGCCAGCCACGGGCTCTACTCCGTTTACATGAACACACAGGGCGTGAAGGGGGGCTGAGCCATGCCGCAATGGGTCATCATCGCCTATGACGGAACCGACGCGGGGGCTCCGGCGCGCCGCCAGGCCGTCCGCCCCGCGCATCTCGCCAACGTCGCCCCGATGGTCGAGGCCGGCACGCTCAAGGCCGGCGGCGCCATCCTCGACGACGCCGGCACCATGATCGGCTCGGTCACCATCGCCGACCTGCCCGACCGCGCCGCGCTCGACCAGTGGCTGGCCACCGACCCCTATGTCACCGGCGGGGTATGGCAGCGCATCGAGGTCATGCCCTTCCGTCTCGCGGTGCTCGCCAAATCATGATCGCCGGCGTGGCGGGGCGCGACCTCCGGCCAGGCTTGTTGGGGGAATTTCGTAATTCCAGCGACTTGCGGAGCGATCCTGTCGCGTTGAGGGAGCGGATGGCGGAGGATGGCTGCCTCCTGCTCCGCGGTCTGATCGACCCGCCGACCGTTCAGGCCGCCCGCGCCGAGGTGCTGTCCCGCCTGCGCGAGGTCGGCGAGATTGACGGGCCGGATGACGCGCCGGTGGCCACCGGCACCAGCCGCCGCGCCGCGCTGCATGCCGATCTCGGCGAATTCTGGCGCTCGGTCTGCGAAGGCCCTGCCCTGCGCGCCTGTGTCCATGGCGAGGCGGTCACCGGCGCCATGGCGGCCCTGCTCGGCGCCCCGGTGGTGCCCTTCGATTTCACCTGGCTCCGCGCCGTGACCGCCGGCCGCGCCAGCCCCTTCCATTTCGATCACCCCTACATGAACCGCGGTAGCCCCCGCGTGCTGACCTGCTGGGTCCCGCTCGGCGACGTCGCGCTGGAGGAAGGCCCGCTTGTCGCGCTCGAGGGCTCGCAGCGTTTCGAAGACCTCGCCGCCCGCGTGCGCGGCCGCGATGTTGATCGCGAGCCCGGCTTCTCCGGCAGCTTCGGCGACGACGTCATGGCGCTGGCCGAGGCGCGGGGCAGCCGCTTCCTCTCCACCGATTTCCGCGCCGGCGACGTGCTGATCTTCGGCATGTTCCTTTTCCATGGCAGCCTCGACAACCGCAGCCCCGCCGGCCGCCTGCGTCTCTCCTGCGATGTCCGCTTCCAGCCGGCCGCCGATGCCCGCGACGAACGCTGGTTCGGCGCGCCGCCCCGGGGCCACGGGGATCGCTCCTATGGCGGGCTCAACGGCGCCCAGCCGCTGACCGCCACCCCCTTCGCCCGCTGAGGAGCCCGGCATGTCCTCCCTGTTCCGCCCGCTCGACACCTTTGCCGGCATCCCGCACGGCCTCCCCGGCCCGGGCTGCCGGGCGGCCATCCTCGGCGTGCCCTATGATTGCGGCATCCACCCCACCCGCATCGGCTCGCGTGACGGCCCCGCCGCGGTGCGCCGCCAATCCGCCCGCCTGCTGCGCCGCTTCCACGTCAGCCAGGCCGAGTTCGACCCGACCGCGGTGCTGCGCGCCGTCGATTGCGGAGACGTCGCGCTGGTTCCCGGCCGGCCCGATGCCGCTTTTCCCGCCGTGGAAGCCGCCGCCGGCCTCATTCTCGATGCCGGCGCCGTCCCTATCGCCATCGGGGGCGACGGTTCGGTCTCGCTCCCCCTCATGCGCGCCGCCGCCGCACGCCACCCCGGCCTGGTCGCCCTGCATATCGACGCCCATACCGACGCTTACGAGGAGGGCGAGGATGACGTGCCGTGGAACCCCGCCACCCAGTTCACCCACGCCGCCGCCGAGGGCCTCGTTGACGTCGCGCGCTCCTGGCATGTCGGCATTCGCGGTTTCACCTATGTCGGCGGCGTCATCGCCCGCGCCGAACGCCTCGGCTTCCGCGTCGTCACCACCGAAGACCTGTTCCGCCGCGGTTTCGCCCAGACCATGAGCGAGTTCCGCGACGGCGCGGCCGGCCGCCCGGTCTATCTCTGCTGGGACATGGATATTTTCGACCCCTCCGTCGCGCCCGGCGTCTGCACCCCCTCTTGGGGCGGCCTCACCGCGCGGGAGGGGATCGACCTCATGCGCAGCCTCACCGGCCTGAACATCGTGGCGATGGATTTCAACACCGTGAGCCCGCCGCAGGACGTGCAGGACATGGCCGCCCATCTCTGCGGCCACATGATGCTGGAGGCGATGGTGCTGCTGTGCCGGCAACTAGGAGGGTAAGCGTGTTCTTTTTGTGAACAAAAAGAACCAAAAAAACTTTTCGTCCCGTTCCATGCCGTTGGCGTACGTAGGCGAGATGGTGGGGAGCGGTACGCACCACGGGGATACAAAGTTTTTTGCTTCTTTTTTTTCAAAAAAGAAGCGCTTGCTTCCCCTCCCTCACGCCACTTGCACCGGACGGCCGGGTTGCGCATTTTGCCATGCAGCAGGACGCAGCGGTACGGAGCCGCTGCCGAGGAAGTTGAGGGTTTCATGGACGGTGGCAGCGACTCGCGGCGGATTACGATCCACACATCGGCGGATTTCGCCCCGATGCGCGCGGCCGGGCGCCTCGCCGCGGCGACGCTCGACATGATCGGCCCGCATGTCCGCCCGGGCATCACCACCGGCGAGCTCGATCGCATTTGCCACGACTTCATGCGCGACCATAACGCGGTGCCGGCGGCGCTGAATTACCGCGGCTACCCCAAATCGGTGTGCATCTCCATCAACCACGTCGTCTGCCACGGCATCCCCGGCGAGCGGCGGCTGGAGGAGGGGGATATCCTTAATATCGACGTGACCCCCATCCTCGATGGCTGGTACGGCGATGCCAGCCGCATGTACTGCGCCGGCCCGCCCTCCACGAAAGCGCGCAACCTCATCGAGGTAACGCATGAGGCGATGATGCGCGGCATCGCGGCGGTGAAGCCGGGCAACACCTTCGGCGATATCGGCCACGCCATCCAGGCCTATGTCGAGGCCAACCGCTACACCGTGGTGCGCGATTTCTGTGGCCACGGGCTCGGCCGCGTGTTCCACGCGCCGCCCAACGTGCTGCATTTCGGCCGCAAGGGCGAAGGCCCGGTGCTGAAGCCCGGCATGTTCTT
>CAIWAJ010000456.1:0-6332 GCA_903910565.1 uncultured Rhodospirillales bacterium | reverse complement strand
GTTTCCTAACGATCCACTTCCTCCATTTCAACCTCTGAGGGCTGAATCGCCATAGAGACGCGTATGCTTGGGGTCACCGGTTTTGCTGTTCCATGGATCGAATTGGGCAGCAATCGAGTTGGCGGCGGCGGCAAAGCTGGAATAGAACTGCTCCTCGATCGCCAGCGTCCAGAAATGGCTGCTCCCGTTCCAGCCATTGTCGAGCGCGACCTTGAAATTGGTGATGTAGAGCGCGTTGACCAGCCAAGTCTGCCGCATGCCGCCGAGGTCGAGCCACGACGTCACCGCAATACACGCGTAGAAGGCGGGAAACAGCCGCAGCGCCCGGCGCGAGTAGAACAGCGCCGCGGCCTGGCCGAGCGGCAGCGTTGCACGGTAGCCGCGCAGGATGCGGGTGATCAGGACGCCGCTGATGACAAAAAACAGCGTCACCCCGATATCGGCAACGCCGGTCCACAGGAAATGCTCGATGAGCACCAGACCGATCGACAGGGCCCGCAGACCGTCGAGACGGGGATAGTATGTCGCGGTCGAGTTGCCGTTCAAAGACCACCCCTGTTACGACATGAGGCAGCCTAACCGAAACGCGAATCGGAGCAAAGCATGACCGGGCAGTTGCAAACCGAAGCGCTCGAACTGACCATCCTGATGCCCTGCCTCAACGAGGCCGAGACGCTGGCGGTGTGCATCGACAAGGCGCAGGCCTTTCTCGCCCGCTCGGGCATCGCGGGTGAGGTGGTGATCGGCGATAACGGCTCCACCGACGGTTCGCAGGACATCGCCCGGGCTCATGGCGCGCGCGTTGTCGATGTGCCTTCGCGCGGCTATGGCTCGGCGCTGATCGGCGGCATCAGGGCGGCGCGCGGGCGTTTCGTGATCATGGCGGACAGCGACGACAGCTATGATTTCTCGGCGCTCGATCCCTTCGTGGCCAAGCTGCGCGAGGGCTATGCGCTGGTCATGGGCAACCGCTTCAAGGGCGGCATCATGCCGGGCGCCATGCCCAAGCTGCATCGCTATCTCGGCAACCCCGTGCTGACCTTCATCGGCCGGCTGTTTTTCCGCAGCCCCTGCGGCGACTTCCACTGCGGGCTGCGTGGGTTCGACCGTGCGGCGATCCTGGCGCTCGATCTGCAGGCGCCGGGGATGGAGTTCGCCAGCGAAATGGTGGTGAAGGCGACGCTGAAGCGGATCTCCATCACGGAGGTGCCGACCATCCTGCACCCCGATGGCCGCTCCCGGCCGCCGCATCTGCGCTCCTGGCGCGATGGCTGGCGGCATCTGCGGTTTCTGCTGCTCTACAGCCCGTCCTGGCTGTTCCTCTATCCCGGCCTCGCCTTGTTCATCGCGGGGGTGTGGGGGATGGCCTGGCTGCTGCCGGGCAGCCGGCATGTCGGTGGGGTGACACTCGACATCCATTCGCTGCTCTATGCTGCGGTATTCCTGCTGGTGGGCGCGCAATCCGCGATATTCTGGCTGTTCGCCAAGCAGTACGGCATGCGCGAGGGGATGCTGCCCGATGACCCTGATTTCCGCGCCTTGGTGTCGCGGATCACCCTGGAGCGCGGCCTGGTGCTGGGGGCGTTGCTGGTGCTGGCCGGGGTTGTGCTCGGCATGGCCGCGGTGGGTGGCTGGGGGGCTGCCGGGTTTGGCAATTTGGCGCCGGCATCGACCATGCGCGCGGTGATCCCTTCGGCGACCTTGATCTTGTTGGGCTTCCAGATCGCGTATGGCAGCTTCTTCATCAGCGTGCTGGATATCCGCTCGGCGCGCGGGCCCACCGGCTAGGCCGCGCTTTCCGCCCGTCCCCATAGGCGTCCGGCGGCGAGCAGCAGCAGGCCACCGCTGGACGCGAGGAGCATGACCGCCGCCGTCAGCCCGAATTGGTCGGCGAGCGCGCCGGCGATGATCTGGCCAAGCGGGCCGGTGCCGATCGAGACTGTGATGAGTCCCAGCAGGCGGGAGCGGACGGCTTGCGGCGCGTCCTTCAGGATCAGCAGTGTCTGCATATTGCTGAACGCGGCCGTGCCGGTGCCGCCGATCGCCAGCACCAGGCAGGCCCACCAGAACCCCGGCAGCAGCGGCATGACGAACAAGGTGGTGGCGAACAGCACGGAGCCACCGACCATCATGAGCCGCGGCGGGATCGGCAGCGAGCGGCGCGCCAGCACGATGCCGGCGAGGAAGGCGCCGAACGACTCGGCGGCTGCGAGGAAGCCGACCATCGCGGTCGGCGCGTCGAACACCACGCGGGCGACCGGCGCGATGATCGAGGAATAACTGAAGACGAACATGTTCATCACCAGGGTGACGGCGAGCACCGCCAGCACGCGTGGCTGACGGGCCGCCGAGTGCAGCCCGTCGAGCAGGTCGCGCAGAGTGCCGGAGAGCGACATGCGATGCGTGGTTTGCTGATGCCGCAGCGGGAGGATCAGCGCGAGGTTGCTCAGCGTCAGCGCCGAGGTGATGGCATAGGCGCCAACCAGGCCGAACAGGTCATAGGCGACGGCGCCGAATAGTGGGCCGATCATGCGGGTGCAGGCGCCGGCCAGGCTGTCCACCGCGATGGCGCGGGCGAGCAACTCGGGGGCGGCGAGGTCTCCGACCATGCGGCGGCGGCTCGACATCTCGGTTGACCAGACGGAGCCACAAATGAACGAGGCGATCGCGATATGCCAGGGCTGCACCTTGCCAGCCAGCGCCAGGCCGAGGATCGAAAGCGACGAAGAGGCGGTGATGAGGATGCCGATGACGATGATCCGCTTGCGGTTCACCGATTCGGACAGCACGCCGGAAAACGCGCCGAACAGCAGCATCGGCACCGTGCGGGCGGCCGATACGGCGGCCACCGCGAGGCCGGAATGGGTCAGCTCGAAGGTGAACAGGGCGGAGGACAGCAGTTCGAACCAGCGCACCACATTATTGGTGCCACCCATGATCCACAGCCGGATGATATCCGGTTCGGCAAGTCGACGCGTTTCCATCCGTGGGCAGTGTGCTGTGCCTGGGATGGACTGACCAGAGCGCCCGCATGCGCTATAAGGGGGGCACGGATGCGCTGGAGGAGAGTAGCATGAACGAGGCCTGCATCGTCGGCTGGGCGCATACGCCCTTCGGCAAGCTGGAAGATCCCGACGTGGAGAGCCTGATCGGCCGGGTCGCGCGCGCCGCGATCGACGATGCCGGGGTGGACCCGGCGGAGATCGATGCGGTGTTCGTCGGGCTGTTCAACAATGGATTCTCCAAGCAGGACTTCCCGGCCTCGATGGTGATGCAGTCGGTGCCGGAGCTGCGCTTCAAGCGGGCGACGCGCTATGAGAATGCCTGCGCCTCCGGCTCCGCCGCGGTGCACGGGGCGCGCGATTTCATCGCCGCCGGGCGCGGCCGCTTCGCGCTGGTGATCGGCGCGGAGAAGATGACCGCGACGCCGACACCGGAGGTGGGCGACATCCTGCTCTCCGCCTCCTACCGCAAGGAGGAGGGCGTCATCCCCGCCGGCTTCGCCGGCGTGTTCGGCCGCATTGCCGAGCGGTATTTCCAGAAATATGGCGACCAGTCGGACGCGCTGGCCGCCATAGCCGCTAAGAACCACAAGAACGGCGTCGACAATCCCTACGCGCAGATGCGCAAGGATCTCGGCTTCGATTTCTGCCGCAATCTCAGCGATCGCAACCCGTACGTCGCGCCGCCGCTGAAGCGCACCGACTGCTCCCTGGTGTCGGACGGCGCGGCGGCAATGGTACTGGCCGATGAAGAGACGGCGCGCACGCTGGGCAAGGCGGTGAAATTCCGTGCCGCGGTGCAGGTCAACGACTTCCTGCCGATCTCCCGCCGCGATCCAACGGCCTTCGAGGGGGCGGCGCGGGCCTGGCAGATGGCGCTGGCGGAGTCGGGCCTCGCGCTCGAGGACCTCTCCTTCGTCGAGAGCCATGACTGTTTCACCATCGCCGAGTTGCTGGAATACGAGGCGATGGGCCTCACCGCACCGGGCCAGGGGGCGCGGGCGGTGTTGGATGGCTGGACGGCGAAGGATGGGCGGCTGCCGATCAACCCCTCCGGCGGGCTGAAGGCCAAAGGCCACCCGATCGGCGCCACGGGCGTCTCGATGCACGTGATCTCGGCCATGCAACTCACCGGCTCTGCCGGCACCATGCAGCTGCCCAAGGCCGATCGCGGCGCGGTGTTCAACATGGGCGGCGCCGCAGTGGCCAACTACGTCTCCATCCTGGAGCCGCTGTAACCCCCTAGGCGGGAAGCCCGGCGAGGCGCAGCCCCTCCGCATACCGCCTGCGGTCGTCGGGTTGCAGCAGGGGCGTGCGCGCAACGGATAGGGATGTCGAGAAGGCTGGCTCAAGCTCCAGCAGCTGGGCCCGCAACGGCGCGATCTCATCCTGCCGGCCGAGATGGCCAAGCGCCGCCAAGGCGATCTTGTAGGTCGAGGTCAGTGTCGGATTCAGGCTGAGGGACTGCCGGCCGGCGGCGACGGCGGCCTCGTAGTCGCCGTTCAGCAGGTGGGCAAGCATGAGGGCCATGTCCAGGAAGAAGCCATGCGGATCGAAGGGGGACAGGCGGCGGGCGTGACGAACCCGGCTGATCGCCTGCTCGGGATGCCCGGCGTAGCAGTCGGCGAGGGCCGCGAAGCCCCAAGCCAAGGGCAGGTTGGGGTTGAGGGACAGGGCCCGCTCATGCAGGCGCATCGCCTCGTCGATACGGTGATCGAGGAAGGCACGAACATGGCCCGCAATGGTGATCGCACGGGCATCTGACGGGTCCAGCGATACCGCGCGATTGGCGTGCAGGTCAGCGCGTTTCATCGCCGCGGCGGGATCGGCGGCCCAGTTCTGCCCGACATTGAAGAGTTGCCAGCAAGCATACCAGCTATGCGCCGGCGCATAATCAGGATCCGCCCGAATCGCTGCCTCCAGAAGCTCCCCGGACGCGCGAAACGGCCCCCTATCCAGCCGGTAGAGCGCTGGAATCGCCGCCATCGTCATCGCGTAGGCGCTATTGGGATTGGCGGCCTGCGCGACCCGCTCGCCCTCCCGCAGCATGATCGCCGGGTCGATCTGGGCGACGCATTCGGCGGCGATTTCATCCTGAATCGCGAAGGTGTCGGTCGTTGTCCGGTCGAAGCGGGAGGCCCAGATGAGCTCCGGCCCGCCGCGCAGATCGAGCAGTCGCACGGAGATGCGGACGTGGTCGCCGCTGCGCTGGATCGTGCCGTCGAGCAGGAAATCCAGCCCGAGGTCGCGCCATCCCTGGTTCTCCGCGCTTGGCGTGCCCTCAATATTGGCGATCGTGGGGCTGGAAATCAGGAAAAACCAGCGGAACCTGGCGAGCGCGGTGGTGATCTCCTCGGCCAGGCCGAGGGAGAGCGACGAGTCGCCGGCGGCGTCGAGATTGCGAAACGGGCGCACCCCGAGGCGGACACCGCGCTCCGGCCGCTTGGCCGCAACGGGCGGAGATGGTGGCGGTGCGCTGGCCGGTGCGGTGTTGATGAGCAGCGCCTGGGTTTCGGCCGAGGGTGCGATCCCCGCGCGGTCTGCAAGGGTGGCCACGCAGGCCTGGTAGGCCTCGATTGCCGCCGCGCGTTCGCCGCGGGCGAGATGGGCGCTCATCAGGACCCGCCAGCCGCTTTCATTCGTCGGGTCGACCGCCAGAAGCTGTTCGGCCAGGCTGATCGCGGTGGCGAGATCCTGGTCGCTGGCATTGCGCCGGAGCAGATCGGTCTCCGCGACGACGATTGCCGCCCGGGCGAAGCGCTGCCGCTCGGTCAGCAGCCAGCGATCGAATGACGGGTCGAGCCCATCGAGGTCCGCGAGGTAAGGCTGCGTCGTGGGCACGCCAAGCCGGGCATCCAGCAGGAAGAATTGGCGGTCGAGCGCGATGTGATTGCGATCGGGTATCAAAACTCCTGCCGAGGAAGGGGATAACAGCGAGTGGATCTCATGCACGCATTGCCGCAGGGAGGCTCGCCCCTGGTCGCGATCGCGCCCGCTCCACAGCAATGCCGCGAACCGATCTCGCGTGACAGGCCGCGGGGATGCCAGGGCCAGCACTGCGATGACGGCGCGGCTTTTGCGTATTTTTGGTGTCAGTTCGTCCCCAGCCTCGTTGTGGACACGGACGGAGCCGAGGAGCGAGATACGCAACACCTGCCGGTCGTGCGGGGTATGGCCGACCTCCTTCCGGCCTGGCTCGCTGCCAGGATCTGCGTCGCTCGGATACGGGGGTGGGTCCGTGTTCACGATGAAAATAGTGTAATTTATGATTAACGTTAGTTGCAAGGAACGTTAATTTGACGATTTTTTGACGATAGGACTGTCGAACAC
>CAIWAJ010000455.1:0-12744 GCA_903910565.1 uncultured Rhodospirillales bacterium | reverse complement strand
GGTGACGCATCCGCTGGTGGACGCGGCGGATATCGCGGTGCTGAAGGGGCAGATCCTCGCCGCCGGCCTGCCGCTGTCCCAGCTGATCGCCACCGCCTGGGGCTCCGCTTCGACCTATCGCGGGTCCGACCGCCGCGGGGGTGCCAACGGGGCGCGCATCCGGCTCGCCCCGCAGAAGGACTGGGAGGTCAACGAGCCGGCCCGTCTCGACGCCGTGCTTGCCCGGCTGGAGGCGATCCGCGGCGCGTTCGACGCCACGGCGGGAGGCGGCAAGCGGATTTCGCTTGCGGACCTGATCGTGCTCGGCGGCGGTGCCGCGATCGAGCGGGCGGCCTGGCACGCCGGGCATGAGGTGAGCGTGACGTTCATCCCCGGGCGCGCGGATGCCTCGGCGGCGCAGACCGATGTGGCGTCCTTCGTGCTGCTCGAACCGGAGGCGGATGGGTTCCGCAACTATCGCAGGGCGCGCTACACCGTCGCGGCCGAGGAGCAGCTGATCGACAAGGCGCAGCTTCTCACCCTCACCGCGCCGGAGATGACCGTGTTGATCGGCGGGTTGCGCGTGCTTGGCGCCAATGCCGGCGGGTCGGCGAACGGCGTGTTCACGGGGCGCCCGGGGATGTTGACCAACGATTTCTTCGTCAGCCTGCTCGACATGCGCACCGCGTGGGCGCCGACGGCGACGGACCCGGAGATGTTCGAGGGCCGCGATCGGTCCTCCGGCGCGCTTCGCTGGACGGCGACCCGGGTGGATCTGGTGTTCGGCTCGAACGCCCAGCTCCGCGCGATCGCGGAAGTCTACGCCAGCGGCGATGGGCAGGCGAAGTTCCTGCGGGATTTCGTGGCGGCATGGACGAAGGTGATGGGTCTGGATCGCTGCGACCTTGCCTGATCGCGCCGAGGCCGCGCATGGGGCGCCGATCGACGGGGCAAGCCAGCAGCATACGTTCTTTCGCGCCTTCACGCGGCTTGCGGGCCAGTACTGGGTGGGGTCCGGGCGGTGGAAGCCGCTCGGACTGGCCGCCGTGCTGGTGGCGGTTATCATCGCCCAGGTCGCGATCGCCATACGGCTCAATGTCTGGAACGCCGATTTGTTCAACGCCCTCGAGCGGCACGCGACCGACCAGGCGATGGCGCAGATCGCCATCTTCGGCCTCATCGTGCTCGGCACGATGATCACCAACACCGCTCATCTCGCGATCCGCCGGGCGCTCTCCATGGACTGGCGGCGCTGGCTCACCGCCCGCGTGGTCGGCAACTGGATGGAAGACGCGCGGCATTATCAGGCCGGGCTGATCCCGGGCGACCATGCCAATCCCGACGGGCGGATCGCCGAGGACATCCGCATCGCCGTCGAGGGGGCGGTGGACCTCGCCAGCAGCCTGTTCTCCTGCGTGCTGCTGCTCATCACCTTCGTGGGCATCCTGTGGTCCCTGTCCGGCTGGGTATCGCTGGGCGGCGTGGCGGTGCCGGGGCATCTCGTGTTTCTCGCCTTTCTCTATGCCGGCACCGGCGCGGTGGTCGCATTCGTGCTGGGGCGGCCGCTGGTGCGGGCAACCAATGCCCGACAGACCAGGGAGGCCGATTACCGCTTCAGCCTGGTGCGGGCCCGCGAGAGTGCCGAGCCGATCGCCCTGGCGCGCGGCGAGGCGGCCGAACGCGCCCGCCTCGCCGACGCGTTCGAGCACATCGCGCCGGCCTGGCGCCAGCAATCGACCGGTCTGGCCCGGTTGACCGCGTTCTCATCGGGGTACGGGACGCTCGCGCTTGTCTTCCCCGTGCTGGTCGGGACGTCGCGCTTCCTCAGCGGGGCGCTGTCGCTCGGCGGGCTGATGCAGTCGGCTCAGGCGTTTCAGCAGGTGACCTCGGCGCTGTCCTGGCCGGTCGACAATCTGCCGCGGCTGGCGGAATGGCGCGCCTCGGTGGAGCGCGTGCTGGCGCTGGAGGATGCGGTGCGCATCGTCACGCTCGAGGCGGCGCGCAATGGCGTGACGGCGATCAACCTCAATCGCGCCGAGGTGACACGGCTCGGCGTGGAGGATCTCTGGATTGCCGACCCCGACGGCACGGCGATGTTGTCCTCCCTCACCTTGCGGGTGATGCAGGGCGAGCGCGTGCTGGTGGACGGTGACCCCGAGGCGGCGGCGGCGCTGTTCCGCGTGGTCGCCGGCATCTGGCCCTGGGGGCGCGGCAGCGTCGAGCTGCCCGCCGACGCGGACATGATCGCCGTGGGCTCCCGCCCCTTCCTGCCCGAAGGCAGCCTGCGCCGGTCGCTCGGCTTCCCCGAGCCACCCGATCGCCACGCCGACCCGGACCTCGCCGAGGCGCTCGGGCGGGTCGGCCTCGAGCATCTGGTGGAGCGGCTGGACGATCCGACGGACTGGGTGCAGGCGTTGAGCGGCGGCGCCTTGCAGCGCCTGTCCTTCGCCCGGCTGTTGTTGTTCCGCCCGAAATGGATCGTGCTGGGCAATGCCACCGATGCGCTCGACGCGGATTCGGCCGACAGGATGCTCGGCATGCTGGCCGAGGCGCTTCCCGATACGGCGATCGTCATGATCGGTCGTCACCCCGGCTCGGCCGAGACGTTCAACCGCCGGATGACCCTGCAGCGGGCCGTGGGCGGGGAGGTGCTGCTGACCGAGATCTACGCGCGCCGGCGAGCTGCGGGCCAGGCGGCCCGGCAGCGGTTGCGGGTGGTGGATTGGCTGCGGAAGGGATTTCCGAGGGTGTAGCAAACGACGGAAGGGGAGGAAGGGTGTTCTTTTTGTGAACAAAAAGAACCAAAAAAACTTCCCGTTCCATCCATGCCGTTGGCGTACACCCCGCGGATAGGTGGGAGCGGTACACAGCAAGGGAGTAAAAGTTTTTTGCTTCTTTTTTTCAAAAAAGAAGCGCTTCCCTACTTCACCCTGATCACGCTCTGCGCTGCGTTTCCGTCGGCATCCAGCACGGTCACCCGATACCAGCCGCTGCCCGGGGGCAGCCAGGTTGCCTCGCGACGGGCCGGGTCATGCGGGACGGGGCCGCCATCGATCAGGAAGCTCAGCGGCCGGCGGCCGCCCATCGCCCGCAGCGTGAGCGGACCATCGCCGCTGACAACCGCCTCCGCCGGGGGAAACAGCAGTTGCAGCGCGTCGGCCCGGACGGTTTGCACGAGCCGACGTGGTTCGGGCGCGGGTTCGGCGGTGATGGCGCGCGGCGCCTCCGGCAGCAGCGCGAGCGCGCGGGCGAGCAGCGGCACCGCGAGGCTGAGGCCGGTGGCGCCCGGGATCGGCGCGCCATCGGGGCGGCCGACCCAGGCGAGCGCGAGGTGATCGCGGTCGAACCCCACCGCCCAGGCGTCCCGCCCGCCCCAACTGGTGCCGGTTTTCCACGCCACGCCGACTGGGCCGCCCTTGGGGAAGGGCTGCACGAGGATGTCTGCGATGGTGCCGGCCGAATCCTGCGCGATCAGAGGGTGCGCTTCCACCCGGGGTCCGGTTAGGCGGAGGGAGCGGACCACGCCGTCGGTCGCGATGGCGGCGTAGAGCGCGGCGAGATCGCGCGGGGTGATGCCGGCGCCGCCGAGGGCAAGCGGCAGCGTGGCCGGGCGGCCGGTGCTGTTCTTCGGCAAGTGCAGCGTCACCCCGGCGGCGCGCAGCCGGCGCAGGAAGCTCTCCGGGCCAATGCCGTCGAGCAGCGCCACCGCGGGCACGTTCAAGGACCGGCGCAGCGCCTCGGCCATGGTGACCCGGCCGGCGAAGCTGCGGTCGAAATCCTCCGGGGCGTAGCGGCCGAAGCGGCGGGGGATATCGTCGAGCAGTGTGCCGGGGCCGGCCAGGCCGGCTTCGAAGGCCATGGCGTAGATGAACGGCTTGAGCGCCGAGCCGGGCGAGCGGATGGCGCGGCTGAGATCGAGCGACGCACCCGCCCCATCCGGGCTGGAGGCGGCGATGGCACGAAGTTCGTGGCTGCGAAGATCGGCGATCATCAGCAACAGCGCGCCGTGCGGGGGGAGCACGCGGGCGCGCTCGGCCGCGATGGCTTCAAGCGCGGCTTGCAGCGGCAGGTCGAGCGTTGCACGCCCGGGCGCCGACGCCGCCTCGCCCCAGGGCAGGGCGGTAGTCGCATGGCGCGGCATCGCAGTGCGTTGCGCCGGCAATCCCCCGCCGGCCTCGCCAAGCAGCCGGTCGCGCAGGCGGCGGGCCGCTTCTGGATGGCGGTCAGGCCGCAGCGCTTCCGGCCGGCGCGGGAGGGCGACCAGCAGGGCGATGTCCTCGCCGGTCAGGGACGCCGGCAGCTTGCCGAGCCAGGCCAGGGAGGCCGCCGTCACCCCTTCGAGATTGCCGCCGTAGGGCGCGAGGGTCATCCACCCCGTGAGGATGTCACGCTTGGAGTAGTGCGCCTCAAGCTGGAGCGCGCGGAACACCTCGATCAGCTTGGAGCGGAGGGTGCGCGGCCGCGGTTCGATCAGGCGGGCGAGCTGCATCGTCAGCGTCGAGCCGCCGGAGACGATGTGGCCGGCGCGGATGTCCTGGGCGAAGGCACGGGCCAGCGCCACCGGGTCGACGCCGGGGTGCCACCAGAAGCGGCGATCCTCGGTGGCGATGAGGCGGGCGAGATAGGCGGGGTCGACGTCCTCCAGCCGCACCGGCAGCCGCCAGACGCCGCCCGGCGCGGGGGCGGCGGCGAGCAGTGCGCCGTTGCGGTCGAGAAACACGCGGCCGGGTTGGGCGAGGCGCCCGATCGGCACCGGAAAGGCCCGATCGAGACCCAGCGGCAGCAGAATCAGGAAGGCAGCGGCGGCGGTCGCCCCTATCAGCCAGCGCGACGCCGGTGCCGTCACGGAGCGGCGACCCGTACCTTTGTCTCCGCCAGATTTGCCGCGATCGCCGGACGGTACATGTCCGCCGCCTCGGCGCCGGGGAGGGCGAAACTGCCCTGGGTGGTGGCCCGCAGCCGCACCGCGACACGGAAATCGCGCTGCTTCGCATCAAGGCTGACGATGGCGGCGAAGCGATCATCGGCGGCGGGCTGGGCGTCGGTGCGGCTCAGGCGATCCAGCCACGGCATCCCCGAGACCTTCGCCGTCTCCTCCGTCGGCGCGGTGACGCGGGCGGCGATTTCCCAGCCGGCCGGCAGGCCCTGGCTGATGGCCAGGGTGTGGCGCTGCTGGCCGTCCATTTTGCCCTCGATCAGCAGCACGAATAGCGTGTTCTGCTTGAGATTGGCGGGGTCGAGCGGCTTGCCGTCAGGGGTGACGAAGCGCGCGGTGAGGGTGAGCCCGGCATGCGCGGCGACGGGCGGCTGCACCGGCACGCCACGGCGGGCGATGCTGACCCAGACCGGCTTCTCGCCGGCATTGCGCAGCACAGCGGGCGCGGTGAGCGCCTCGCTGATCGGGCTGCGTCCGTCACTGGCCAGCGGGGTGCCATCGAGCGTGAGGTTCAGTTGAACCGGCCCGCCCCGCAGTGCGCCGTCGGCCGCAGCGGCCCATGCGAGGTCCTGGGTGTTGAGCTGGGCTGGTTTCAGGTCGCCGCCCGGCAATTTCGCCACCAATCCGGGCAGCCGGTCGGGGAAGATGCCGGATTCGCGCAGCAGCACGATCAGCGCCAACTGGTCGCGCAAGGCCGAACCGTAATCCGCCGGCGCCCATTCCCGTGCGGGGACTCTCAGCGCCACCTCGAAGGCCGTCTCGGCGCGGGCGCGATCATGCGCGAGTGCGAGGGCGGCGCCGAGTTGGGCGCGCGCGATGGCGGTGGGGATGGTGCTGATTTTCTCCAGCAGCACGCGGGCCGCACCGGCCTGCCCCTGGCCGGCACGAGCGAGCAAATACAGGCGGTAGCTGTTCAGCGAGGGTGCGCGCGGGCCTTCGTCGTTATCGCCGTTCCCGCTGACCTGCGCGCTGATCAGCTTCATCGCCGAGGCCAGGGCGGCGGGCGGCACGGCAACGCCGGCATCGCGGGCACGCATCAGCGTGTCGATGGCATAGAGCGAGAGCCATGGCTCGGCCTCGCCGTTGCCGGACCACAGGCCGAACGCGCCGTCATAGCGCTGCTTGTCGAGGATGCGCTGCACCGCCTCCTGCAACTGGCCGAGCCGGCCGGGGTTGGCTGGGGTGAAGCTGAGGGCGAGGACCTTGCTGCTCGCCTGTTCGAGGCAAAAATAGTCGTATTCGGCGAGAGCCGCCCGCATAGCCTCGGCGTCGTAACGCACCGGGGCGCCCGCGGTGAGGCGCGCGGCGAAGCCGGCGGGGAGGTAGGAGGCGCTCTCGGGATCGAGCCGCCGCTCACCGCCGGGCGGCAAGTCGAAGCTGGCCAGGCTGCTTTGCGCACTGCGCGATGGCCGGACGGTGATCGCCGATTCACGGGCGACCTGGAAGCCGCCGGGCCCGGTGATCGCCAGCTTCACCACGCCGCGCCCCACCCCGGTCGTGCGCAGCCCGGTGGCCGGCATCGCCCGGTCGCCTTTAGCCAGATCGATGGACAGCTCTGCCGGGCCGGTCAGCGTCAGGGGACCCTCGACGGTGAGACGGGCGGTGACCTTGCCGCCGGGGAGATCGAGGTTTTGCAGGAGCACTGGCAACACCGCCTCATCCCCCGGCGCGAGGAAGCGGGGCAGCAGGGCCTCGGCGACCAGCGGGTCACGAATGGTCATCTGGGTGTCGGCGGCGGCGAAGCGGCGGGCCTGCCATGCAACCGCCATCAGGCGGGCTTGGCCGGCGAAATCCGGCAGGTCGAGCCGGATGCGCACCACGCCATCCGCGTCGGCGGCGACGGGCGGGGTGAACAGGCTGAGGATGCGCTGCGGGATATCCGGCAGCACGTAGCTGTCATCGCCGCCCTGGCGCAGCAACGCGGAGGGCCCGTCGGGCGGCGGGATCAGCCGGCCCCAATCGTCGCGGATGTCGATGCCGAGCCGCCGGCGGCCGAGGAAATGCGGCGCGGGATCGGGCGTCGTGAAACGGGTCAGCCGCAGAATCCCTTCATCGACGGCGGCGAGGCTGACCATGGCGCCGGGCGCGGTGCGCAGCACCACCTCCTGGGTCTGGCGCGGTGCGGCAAGGCTCGGTGTTTCAAAGACCAGCGGCAATTGGCGCTCGGACGGATCGGCGGCGATGTAGGCCACGCCGATGGCGCGCGCGGTGTTCGGGGCCGGGCGGTAGGCATGCACCGTCACATAGGCCCCAGGCCCCCAGGCGGCGTCGACGGTGACGTCGATATCCGCGCCCCCCACGGGCAATTCGATGTTGCGGACGGAATGCACCCGGTCCGTCAGCACGGCGACGGTCGCCAGCCCCGCGAAGGGTGGGGTGATGTGGACGCGCACCGCCTCGCCGAGCTTCGCCATTTTCCGGTCGGTGGAGACATCGACCTTGTCCGGCACATCCGGGGTGGAACTGTCCGCCCAGCCGGAGCGGAAGCGCAGCGTGGTCAGCGCCAGACCGCCGCTCTGCGCCGCTTCCAGCCGGTAGCGGCCGAAGGGCAAGGCGCGGGCGAAGCGGAACCAGTCGCCTGGTTGCAGCGTCACGTCCCGCGTCTCCAGCGGCTCGTCGCGCCACACCGTCTGGTAGGACGCGGTGCCGCCACGGGTCACCAGCCGCCAATCCGGCCGCTCGCGGACGAGGCGCAGGCGGACGGGGAGGGCGATGCGGCTACCGTCCGGCCCCACCGCGGCGATGTCGAAGCCGGCCTCGCTATTGGCGTTGACGGCGCGATCGGCGAAGCGCGGCTTGATGCCGATCAGCGGCCCGGCCGGGCGGACCGGCAACGTCACGCGGGCGTGGCTCGCGTGGCCGGAGGGGTCATCGATGGCGATATCGATCTCGGCCTTCAGAGCCTGGGTGGTGTCCGGCGCCTGGCCGAGATTGAAAATCGCCTCGGTTTTTCCGGCCGCATCGGTGACCGGAAGCTCGATGCGGCTCTGATCGGGCGCGAAAATTTCGCCCTCCTGGCCGATCGCCGCGCCGGCGAGGGCAGGGGAGGGCTGCGGGTCCGGGATCAGCCGCAGCGTGGCATGGCCGGTTAATCCTGAACCGACGGCGCCGTAGAGGAAGCGGGCGGTCAGCGGGATTGTGCTGTCCTCGCCGGGGACCAGGGCCGCCGGCAGGGTGCCGGTATCGACCGCCAGCCGCTCGGGCAGGAAGGCATCGACGCGGAATTCGGTCTGGAAAATCGGCTCGGCGGCGGGGTCGGCCTTGATCTCAAGGCTCCACATGCCCGCCGCGGCGGAGCTGGCCAGCGCGATCGGCGCATGGATCGCCCCGCCGGCGAGGCGTGGCGGCACAACGTCGAGATACTGCGTGCCGTTCGGCTTGCGCACGATGACATGGGAGGGCAGGTCGAGCGGCGCGCCGGCGGCGTCGCGCAGCAGCGCCATCACGTTGACGGTCTCGCCGGGCCGGTAGATGCCGCGGTCGGTCCAGGCAAAGGCATCGATCGGGCCGGAGGGCGCCATGCCGGTCACGCCGCGATCGGAGAGATCGAAGGCGGCGGCGTGGAGATCGAGAGTCGCGAAGTCGCCGTTATCGGCGAAGAGATGCAGCGCGGCCGGCGCCTGCCCGCCGGGGCCGCGCAGCAGCGGCACTGGAAAACGCACCAGTCCCTCAGCATCGGCGCGGGCTTCGGCGATGATGTCGTTGTTCTGCGCCAGCAGGCGGACGAGCACATCCGGCCGGGTTTTCGCGGTGGCGTAGTCGCGGGTCTGCACGGTCAGCCCGTCATTGCCGCGCCAGACGGTGGGGGCGAGATCAGTGCGCAGGATCAATTGCACGCCGCCCTGCCAGAACTGGGTGCCGTCCCCCTGGGTGACCAGCAGAGCGAAAATGCCGGGGCCGGCGGACATCAGCGCCTCCGGCAATGGGAGTGTGGTGCGGATGGTGCGGTTGTCGGCAAAACCGGGAATGTCGGCCTTGCCGCTCCATATCTCGCTGCCGGCCTCCTCGCCGAGGTTATTGGCGTTCCAGTAGTCCAGGCTCTCGCCGAGCTTCACGCGCCGCAGCAGCATGCCGACGTTGCGCTCGCTGAGGCGGATGATCTTCAGCGCGACCGTCGAGATATTCACCGTGCTCACCGTCACCGAGGCGGGCTGGAAGCGCGGCAGCACGAAGAAGCGCGAATCGAACGTCACGCCAGGCTGACGGTTCGGCATCGCCACCGGCAGGCGCGTCTCCTTGTGCAGGGTGGCGCCGCCCTGCGCGGGGAGGCCGGCGCGCAGCACGATGGTGGTGGTCTTCGCCGGCGGCAGGCCGGAGACGCAGATCTGCTCGCCCTCGAGGGTGATGGCGGCATCCGGCAGGGGCGGGTCGAGGCGGACCCAGTCGGCGGGCTGGAAATCGCGCTTGTCGGTCGGCGGCACGGTGAAGAGGAGGCAGACGCGGGCGGGGTCGGAGTCCCGTTCGATATCGGTGTTGCGGACCAGCATACCGGCGGCGCGTTCGGTCTCCGCCAGCCGCGCGGCGAGGGCCTTGTCGTCCGGGTTGAGCTCGATGGCGTCCCGCAGGGCGGAGATTTCCGACGCCGGTCGATCCAGAGCGTGCATGGCATCGGCCAGGAGCAGCAGCACCGGGAGCCGTTCCTCCGGCTTATGGCCACGCCAGGGCGCGAGATCGTTGAAGGCCAACAGGGCCGCTTGGGCGGCACGGGCCGGGTCCGGCTTGGCGCGGCGCAGCTGAGCCCGGGCGAGCTGCACGAACATCCAGGGCTCGGTCTGGCCCTGGCCGATCCGGGTCTCGAGGGCGGCGACGGCCTTGTCGAGATCGCCCGCTTTCAGCGCCGAATCCGCCTGCGCCTCGGCGGCGGCACGCTGCGCGGTGCTGGCGCCGGTGGGGAAGCCCCGCCGCAGAGCCGCGGTATAGGCGCTGGCGTCCCGGTCCAGTCCCGGGGCGTCGAATGCCCCGGCCGGGGGGGTGGCAATCATGAGTGCCAAGGCAGCGAGCAACCAACGCACCAGCAGCCGCATTTGACGCCTCCGTAGCCACAAAAGGTTATGCAGCTTGTAGCAAATCCCCGCGGGGAACGCATCGCCTATCCAATGAAATCCCGGACGGCAATCAGCGCCTTCCCTCCCCTATGCGCCGCCGCAATTCGGCCCCGCACGCGGCGTGATCGGCCACGCAGCCATTGGCCCGCCACCATTCCCGCACGTCGCGCAGCAACGCCCCCATTGCCGGGCCGGATGGCACGCCGGCCTCTGCCAGGTCACGGCCGCGCAGCGGGAAATCGGGCCGCTCGGTGGCGGCGATTCCCGCGATCGTCGCGCTATCGCCATGGACGAGCCAGGCCCGGCCGATCAGGGCCGCATGCGGCCAGTCCGCCAGCGCCACGCGGATCAGGGGGGCGTCGGCACCGACGGGGAGAACCGGCGCGTCGCGCAGGGCGATCAGGGTGTCACGCTCGGCGCCGGACAGGCGCAGCGCGGCGGCCACCGCAATGGGGTCCCCGGTGGACAGCGCGGCGAAACGCAGCAGCGGCTTGTCGGGCGCCCCACGCGCGATCAGTCGATCGAGCGCAGCGGGCGCGGCGCCATCGGGGAGCAGCACGGCGAGCACACCAAGCGCGGCCATCAGACGCACCGCCTCGGAGTGGACGGGGGCGGCGAGGATGCGCTTCAACTCGCTCCATACCCGCTCCGGAGACAGCCGGTTGAGCCGCGGCGCGGCGGCGGCAATGGCCGCAATCGCCGCGGTATCCGGCTCCCCGCGCCCGTAGCGGGCCTGGAAGCGGAAAAAGCGGAGGACGCGGAGGTAATCCTCGGCGATGCGCGTCGCCGCGTCGCCGACAAAGCGCACCCGCCCGGCCGCAAGGTCGGCAACGCCGCCGAAATAGTCGAACACCCCGCCGTCGCGGTCCATCGACATGGCATTGATCGTGAAATCCCGCCGCGCCGCGTCCTCCCGCCAATCATCGGTGAATTCCACCACGGCATGGCGCCCATCGGTCTCGACATCGCGGCGCAGGGTAGTGATTTCGAAGCTCGCCCCGCGCACCACGGCGGTGACGGTGCCGTGGGCGAGCCCGGTGGGGATGGCGCGGATGCGCGCG
The DNA here is from genome assembly GCA_903910565.1 of uncultured Rhodospirillales bacterium. Classification (GTDB taxonomy): domain Bacteria; phylum Pseudomonadota; class Alphaproteobacteria; order Acetobacterales; family Acetobacteraceae; genus CAIYPH01. The sequence continues at coordinate 1,723 of CAIWAJ010000455.1, read as the reverse complement.
GCGCGGAGTGCGGCGATCACGGCATCGGGCGGTTCGGGGGTGGCAAGATCGATATCCGCGACGGGCAGCTCCGCCAGCGCGTCGCGCACCGCGCCGCCGGCGATGCGGGCATTCGGCAGGGCGGCGAGAACGGCGCGCAACGCGGGGTCGAACAGGAAGGCGGGTTGCGTCACCGCGGCTTCGGCGCGGCGTGGCCGGGCACGATCCTCCCATCCACGATATGGGCCGGTTCATAGGTGGCATCGCGCGGGATAGCGTTATCGAGGCCGTAAGTGATGGCGCCGGCGGCGGTCAGCAGCGTCGCCGCCACCGCCATCCAAACCACCCAGCGCGGCACGCTGCTTCCGGCGATCCGCCACAGCACGTAGAGCCCGACCGGCAGGAGGAACAGCAGGATGTCGGCGATCAGCAGCATCAGCTGCCGCGCAGCCGTTCGGCGAGATGCACCAGGATCGCCGCGGTGGCGCCCCAGACATAGTGGTCAGGATGCGGCCATACCCAGAACTCCCGCCAACGCCCGCGATAATGCGCGCGGCGGCGCTGCGGGGCCGCAGGGTCAAGCAAAACCGACATCGGCAGCGCGAACACGCTCGCCACCTCGTCCGGCGAGGGAGAGAGTGCGAGCTCGTCGAGATCCCGACCGCGCGGCAGCAGGCCGACGATGGGAGTGATGCGGTAGCCGGTGCCGGTGACGTAGTCGCCGAGGCGGCCGGTGATCTCCACCAGCCCCGGATCGAGCCCGACCTCCTCCTGCGCCTCGCGCAGGGCGGCGGCCTCGGGGCTGCCGTCGCCGGGATCGATGCGGCCGCCGGGGAAGCTGACCTGCCCGGCATGCTTGTTGAGGTGGGCGGTGCGCTTGGTCAGCAGCACGCCGCGCTCGCGGCCTTGGAGGAAGGAGACCAGAACGGCGGCGGGCACCAGCGGCTGGTCGGCCAGGGTCCAGCCTTCGTCGCTGCCGAAGGGGGCGGCGAGCGAGGGCGGGTTATCCACCTCGATGGTGCCGCGCTGCGGCGGGCGCGAGGGGGCGGGGGTGGCGAGGCGGGCGCGCAGTTCGGATTCATCCACGTCAGGCGTCTTCCTCGTCCGGCAGGTCACCCAGCGGGAAGAAGCAGCCACCGCTCCACACGCCCAGCACGCAGCGCCCGTTGGCCTCGCCGGCCTCGGCCAGGGCGATCAGCTCATAATAGACGGCGCGGCCGATGCGCGCCTCGATTGGGTGGGCGCCATCGCCGGCGCGCACGGTGAGGTAGGGGGTGGGCTCGCAGGTCACGACGTCATAGGCGATGCGGATGCGATGTTCGTGCCCAGCGGTGACCATCTGGTCCACATTGGTGCGGAAGGTCAGCGCCTGGTCCGGCCCGATGCCGGTCCAGTTCAGCTCGACAGCGACGAAGGGGGCATCCTCCACCACGATGCGGCCGCGTTCGGCAGGGGTTTGCAGGTAGAAATCGCCGCACGCCTCGCGCGTCAGCACCGAAGCGAACAGGCAGACCAGCTCCTTGCGGTTGATCGGGGTACCGCAATAGAGCCACGAGCCGTCGCGCCGGATGACGAACGGCAGGTCTCCGCACTCCACTGGTGCGCGCCGGGGCCTGGCCCGGGCGCCATCAAGGAGATCATTTATCGCCGGCAAGGCCTCATTCACGACATTGCACCCTCGGACGGTCTTTCGCCCCATGGGAAGATATAGGTAGCATCCCCCGTCCGGGGGAAGTGGCAGCGT
>CAIWAJ010000454.1:0-5586 GCA_903910565.1 uncultured Rhodospirillales bacterium | reverse complement strand
GATGAAACTCCCCGGCCCACCGCCGATAACGCCGAGGCGAAGCTTGCGGCCGAGGGCGGCGAAGGCTGAGGTCATATCAGAAACCCAATCCACGAACAGAGAAGACAGGAAAGCGCTTCTTTTTTGAAAAAAAAGAAGCAAAAAACTTTTATCACTTTGGTCCGCACCGCTCCAGACCGTCCCGCGAAGCCAAGCCAGCGGCAATAAAGTCAGAAAAAGTTTTTTTGGTTCTTTTTGTTCACAAAAAGAACGCCTTTTCTTCCTACCCCACCCGCCGCGCCTGCCAAGCCCCCTCGCCGAACTGCCGCAAATTCACCGCCCCCTGGTGATGGTCGTTCTTGGTGCCGAACTCCACTGTCCCACCCATTGCCCCCTCGGCCACCTGCCCGGCGAAGCTGTAGCGGATGATGCTGCCCTCGTAGCGCGTATCGAAATCGAACCGCACCCCCTCCGGCGTCAGCCGCCCCGTCACCGGCCCGGAGAACGCCTCGCTGCTCTGCTCCCCCTCGATCGCCGCCCCGCTTTGCCCCAGCCGCAGCCGATGCGTCCGCGCGCCATGCAGGAACGTCACCGTCACCTCCCACTCGCCGGCCACCCCCGCGGCGACCGGCGGCGGCGCCGGCTCGGCCGCGTTGGTCGACAGCGCCACCGCGATCGCGTTGCCCACCGCCTCGGCCTCGCCGGCCTGCAACCCGAACGGCTCGATCTCGATCGAATTCGCATTCGCCGACATGTCATCCAGCATGATCCGCGGCGTGCCCTCCAGCAGCTTCAGCCGCAGCGCGTCGCCGTCCAGCCCGCTGCGCGCGGCATCCCAGCTCACCCGCAGCCGCGGCACCCGCTCCACCCCCTTCGGCTCCACAATCTCGCCCTTGGCGACCGTGCCGAGCTTGGCCGAAATCGCCGCGATATCCGCCTCCCAGCGCCGCCGCTCCGCCGCCGCGTCGCGCGTCTTGAACCAATATTCCACCGCCGTCACCAACCCGACGATGTCCTCCTTCGACACCTTCATCGGCCGCCCCAGCGCCTGATGCGGCGAGGCATTGCGCCATGCCGCCTTCACCAAATCCTTGCGCCCCAGCAACAGCCCCGAGGTCTGCGGCCCGCGCAGAAACTTGCCCCCGGAATACACCACCAGGTCCGCCCCGCGCACCAGCCAGGGCGACGGGTTCTCCAGATGCTCGGACGCCGCATCGACCAGGATCGGAATGCCCAGCGGCTTCACCACCGAAACAATCTCCTCCATGCGCAACGCCGAGAGATGCTCATGCGTGCCGAGCAGGCACACCATCGCCACCGGCTCTTTCAACGCCTCGTCCAGCTCGGCCCGCGTCTCCACCTCGACGATATGCGTCCCGATCATGCGGATCGCCTGGTCATACGCGAAGCGCTGGTTCTTCGGCATGATCACCCGGTTCGCAATGCCCTCGGTGAACGGCAGCTTCAGCATCTTCACCGGATCATTCCCGGCCACGCAGGCCGCCGTTCCCAGCGCCACCGCCGCCGCGCTGCCGCAGGTCACGATGCCCCATTCCGCGCCCGTCAACTCGGCAATCCGCGCCGAGGCCGCCTCCATCAACTCATCGAGATTGACGAACATCCGCGACGCCGCCGCCACCGCGTCCCGCACCTCCGGCAGCATGAGACTGCCGCCATGCACCGTGCGCACCGAGCAGCAATTGATGAACGGACGAACGCCGAGATTGGCATAGGGATTGACGGACATGTGCTGTTCTTTCCCGCGCTGAACTGTGGCCGTCAGACTAGGGGGAAACCAGCGCCGGAGGGAAGAGCCTCGAAGGCAAGGGAAGGAAGCGCTTCTTTTTTGAAAAAAAGAAGCAAAAAACTTCTATTCCGTTGGTGCGTGCCGCTCCCACCTATCCGCGGGGTGTACGCCAACGGCATGGATGGACCAGAATGTTTTTTGGTTCTTTTTGTTCACAAAAAGAACAACCTTCCCTTCCCTAAAGGCTCACATCCCCAGTCGCACAAGCCCCGCCGCCAGGGAAGGCCAGCGAACGCGAACGAAAAAAATCAACCGACCAAGGCTTTTTTGCTTGCATGCCGTAAAAAAGTTATCTATAACGACTTTTCCACAACAAGGACTGACGAACCCCCATGCGAGCCGCGTCCGCAACCGCCCAGCAATCCACCAGCGAGGTCATCGCCGCCCTCGGCGGGATTCTGCGCGCGCTGCTGGCCGCCCTGTTCGGACCCGCCGCGGGCCTGCGCAACCGCCATGATCACCGCGCCCTGCACGGCTGCATCATCACCCCGCCCGCCCCCGAGGACTCCGTGGCCTGCGAGGAATGGATCGCCGTCCCCGCCCCCTGGCGCGCTGGCATCTGGCCGGTCCCGCCGCGCATCCGCGCCCATCGTGCGCCCGCGCCCTGCGACGCCCCGCGCCGCGCCGAGCACGTCCGCGCGCCCCCTGCCCCAATCCGCACATCCTGTCGCCTGAAATCCTGGATCGCCAACGGCGATCAGCGGGGCTTCGACACGCGTGTCAAAAAATAGGTCAGTAAGACTGTTCTTTTTGTGAACAAAAAGAACCAAAAAAACTTTTCATTCCATCCATGCCGTTGGCGTACACCCCGCGGATAGGTTGGAGCGGTACACACTAGAGGGATAAAAGTTTTTTGCTTCTTTTTTTCAAAAAAGAAGCGCTTCCTTCCTCAGCTCAACTTCCCCCGCCCCAATAGCGGCCAAACCACCTCGACATTGCCCGTGCGCGTGCCGACCAGCGTCTCATGCAGATGCACCGTGGTATCGCCGTAGCCGATCACGATGCGGATGCGATCGCCCACCGCCGGGGTATCGGATGCTGTCCCAAGGTCGAACTGCCCATGTTCGGCGGAGAGGCGCAGCGACGTCGCATCGGGGTAGTCGAGCGGGCGCGGCGCGGTGGCGTCCGACGAGAAGGTCTTCTTGCCGCAATCCACCACCACGCGGGTGCCGGTGGGCCGGCTGATCACGGTGGCCAGCACGGTGGCGGCAAATTCGTGCTCCAGGCCCCAGGAGGCGTAGGTGAGGTCGTGAAAAATGGCGCCACCGGCCTGGATTTCGGTCACGCCAGGCAGGCCGGCCGTGGTCATGAACGTGCCGGTGCCGCCGCAACTGACGATCTCGATCGGCAGCCCGGCGGCGCGGCAGGCATCGGCGCTTGAGGTGAGCAGCCCGACCGCGGTGGTGATGGCGGCGCGCTTCTGCTCGCCCGGCGGCATGCCGGCGGCGTGGCCTTCCCAGCCCATCACGCCCCGCAGGCGCAGCCCGGGGGTTGCCGCCACCAGCCTGGCAAGCTCGACTGTCTCGGCCCCTGGCTGCACCCCGCAGCGCGCCATCCCGGTATCGACCTCGATCAGCAGCGGCTGCTCCACCCCGGCCGCCTGCGCCGCCGCCGCGATCGCCGCGACATTGGCCGGACTGTCGACACAGGCGATCACCTCGGCGTGCCGCTGCAAATGCACCAGCCGGGCGATCTTCTCGGCGCCGACCACCTGGTTGGCAATCAGGATGGACTGCACCCCCGCCGCCGCCATCACCTCGGCCTCGCCCAGCTTGGCGCAGGTCACCCCGATGGCGCCGGCGCGGATCAACTTATGCGCGATCGCCGGCAGCTTGATCCCCTTGGTATGCGGCCGCCACCCCACCCCATGCCGCCCGCACTCGGCGGCAACGCGGGCGATGTTGCGCTCCATCACGTCGAGATCGACGAGCAGGCGGGGCGTATCGAGGGAGCTTATGTCGGCGCCGATCATGGAGTGTCCTCAGGAAAGCCGGGTGAGTTTGGAAACGGTCCGGTCGAAATGGGCGAGATAGATGTTCTCATCAGCATCCAGCCACACGCCATGGATGTTGAGCGAGTCCGGGCCGCCGACGTCCCGCCCCCAGCGGATCAGCAGTTTGCGGTCGAGCGACCAGATCGACAACCCATCCCGCCCGCCGACCACGATGGAGCGCTTGCCGAACGCCAGATCGCTCGGCTGATCGAACCCGGTCCAGTCAGCGATATGGCTCCCATCCCGCTCGAACACCTGGATGCGGTCATATTCGCGATCCGCGATGTAGACCCGATCCTTGGTATCGATCTCGACGTAATGAACGATCGCAAACTGCCCCGGCCCGCTGCCTGGCTCGCCCCAGGAGTATTGGCGCGTGAGGTCGGGCGCGAAACAATGCACCCGCCGGTTGCCGTAGCCGTCGGAGACGAACAAATCCCCATTGCGCGCGAAGGCCAGCCCGGTCGGCATATTGAACGGATTGCCCCAGAACGTCGGCGCCGGAAAATCCGCGGTCCCCAGCGTGCGCAGCAAGGTCCCATCGGGCAGATGCTCGCTCAGCATATGGGTCCCGGAATCGGTGATCCAGATCTTGCCGTCCGGCGCGATGGTGAGGCCATGCACGAAGGGAGAGAAGCGACCCTCGCCCCAGGAGGTAATGAAATTCCCCTCGCCATCGAACACCGTCACCGGATGCTCGGCCCGCGCGAGGACAAACACGTCGCCATTGCCCGCCACCGCCCCCTGCACGGCGGTTTGCGGCGGGCGGGGGCCGTTGCCATCGGAGCCGAAACTCCAGCCGCGCGGCAATTTCGCCCAGTCGCGCCGGAAGCTGTAGCGATGCTTGCCTTTGCCGATGATCACGTCGCTCATGGTGGCCTCACGCGGTCCAGGGGTTGGGGTCGAGCGGCGCGATTGGCCGACGGATTTTCGTGTAGGCGATCCGCGCCGGATCGGGCGGATAAGGCCCGCCGCAATCGACGTAGATCACCTCCGCCGCGATCGGCGCGAAAGCCGCATAGAAATGGTTGGAGGACTTCACCACCACCACCTGCTTGGCCGCGAGATCGATGCCGAGGTTGGTGAACACGGCCGGATTGAACGTCTGCGCCCGCCCGCTCGCCAGCACCACGTCAAGCTTGCCGATACGGATCGCCGCCGCCGCGCCGAGCGAGACGCTCGATTGCTCGAACGGGATCACCAGATCGTCCGTGGTGGCGAGCACGGTGACCACCGCGTCGATCGGATCGCCCGAGGTGGAAGCCGCCTTGCCGCCAAACCGCAACGGCATCACGGCCCCAGGCCCCGCCGCGATGCAAAACGCCGCCGCCTGAGCATCCCACAACGCGCCGACCGCCGATGGTACATCAGGGTATTTCAGCAACTCGGCGATCAGGAACGTGCTATCCCCCGCCACCCCGCCGCCGGGGTTGTCCCAGCGATCGGCCAGCACGACAGGCCCCCTGGGATTGGCGATCGCCGCTTGCACCGCTTCGGCGGTTTTGAGATGAACCGGTACTCCAGCATCCCCCCAGCCGATCAACTCCCGGCCAAGGCGCTCCGCAAGTTGCTCAGCTTTGGCGGCGTCGCCGTCGGCATAGACCAGCACCTTGGTGCCGACGTCATACACGTCAGCGGCCTGGAAGCCGTGGATGACGGTGATGGAGAGGATGCCGTCCTTGCCCTCCATCGCCTGCAGCCGGTCGACGAAGGAGCGGCCGGGTTCGCGGCTGGTCATGTAGCCGGCGATCATGCGGCAATCGAACAGCCCGGCGACGGGGCGGATGCGCCGCTCGGCGGTGGCGAT
>CAIWAJ010000453.1:0-7603 GCA_903910565.1 uncultured Rhodospirillales bacterium | reverse complement strand
GGCTCGACCACGCCGCGCTGGCCAAGACGCGGCCGGACCTCATCACCTGCATGATCGAGGGCACTCAGGACGGCACCACCGCGGTCGACTACACGGTGAACGCCGCCACCGGCTATCCGGCGATGACCGGGCCGGGCTCGATCGACGCGCCGGTGAACCATGTGCTGCCGGCCTGGGATATCGCCTGCGCCTTCCAGGCGGCGCTGGCGATATCCGCCGCCGCCGATCGGCGCCGCCGTGCCGGGGTGGGCGCCGAATTGCGGCTCGCGTTGTCGGACGTCGCGTTCACCATGCTCTCCCATCTCGGGCTCGCCACCGAGGCGCAGTTGCTCGGCGAGGCGCGGCCATCGCTCGGCAACCATATCTACGGCGCTTTCGGGCGGGATTTCGCGACCGCCGACGGCAAGCGGATCATGGTGGCCGGGATATCCGCCGCGCAATGGACGACGCTGGTGAAGTCCTGCGGGATCGAGGCGGAAATCGCCGCGCTGGAAGCCCGGCTTGGCAAGCGCTTCGCTGATGAGTCCGACCGGTTCGACGCCCGCGATGCCATCGCCGAGCTGGTCGCCGCCTGGTGTGCGGCGCGGACACTGGCGGAGATCCAGCCGCTGTTCGATGCCAACCGGGTCTGCTGGGGGCCGTACCGCACCACGCCGGATTTGATGGCCAACGACCCGCGCGTTGGGCCGGCCAATCCGGTGTGGGAGACGCTCGACCCCGCCGGGATCGGCCCGCATCGTGCCGCGGGCACGCCGCTGCGCGCCACCGGCGAGGCGCGCGGCGCGATGAGCCCGGCGCCGCTGCTGGGGCAGCACACCGACGACATCCTGCTCGGCGTGCTCGGCCTCGGCTCGGCCGCCATCGGCAAGCTGCATGACAGCGGCGTGGTCGCCGGGCCCGACAGGGACCCGACCTCAGCTTCATGAGAGCGAAACCGCGTGGCAGCGGAGTATGTTTTGATATCGTAACAATTACGACACGCGTTTCCCGGACGCTCCCAGGTGGATTTTTTCGGTCGGGGAGCGGGCGCGGCGTGCGGGGACGGGCACGGCGGGATGACGCGCGGTGGGGTTGGCCATGGCGTGGCCGGGCGCCGGGCGCGTGCGGGGCGTGACTGTGGCGTGGCGGGCCCGCGATGCGTGAGGCGCGGCGGGCCCGCGACGCGTGAGGCGCGGCGGCCCGCGACGCGTGAGGCGCGGCACAGGCGGGGCCTGGCGCGGGCGGAGTCCCGGTGAGCGCGGTTTGGCCTTGGGTGCGCCGGACGTGGGGGGAGGGATCGGCGGGGCCGCGGGAAGCTGGCCGTCGCGCAGTTGCGCGAGGATGGTGTCAACCCGGCGGGCGATGTCCTCGAGCTGGGCGAAAATCCGCGCGTACGCCGGCACCAGCGCGAGCAGCGGCCATAAGGCGCGGCGCATCGCGGCGATGATGAGGGTGAGACGGGCGGAGGAGGATGTCATGAACGTTTATATAATTCACCTATACGTTAAGGTCAAGCGAAAAAACAAGACGGGGCGAAATTTCTTTCGCCCCGCCCGGTGAGACTCAGGAAGCGCTCCTCTTTTGAAAAAAAGGGCAAAAAACGTTTATCGTTGGCCCGGAGCCCTCCGGGGACGCACCGACCCAAACGGATAGAAAGTTTTTGCTTCTTTTTTCAAAAAGAAGCGCTTGCTTCCGTAAACCTCGGCGCTACGCCGCCCGCCGCCCGCCCAGCCGATCGCGCTCGGCCACCAAAGCGTGCACGCGGGGCAGCAGGTCCCGCCCATAGGCCACCGTGTCGGCCAGCGGGTCGAAGCCGCGGATGAGGAAGATGTCCACGCCGAGATCGTAGTAGTCGAGCATCGCCTCGGCGACCTGGTCGGGGGTGCCGACCAGCGAAGTGGAGTTGCCCTTCGCGCCGGTGAACTGGGACAGCGCGGTCCATAGCCGCTTATCGAGCCGGGTACCCAGGGCGGCGGCGGCGAGGAGGCGGCGCGAGCCCTCGTTGGGCGGGCCGGCGTTGGTGCCGAAGCCGGTTTGCGGGGCGAGACGGCGGGCGGTGGCGAGGATGTCCTCGGCGCGGGCCCAGGCGGAATCCTCAGTCTCGGCGAGGATGGGGCGCAGCGAGAGCGAGATGCGCGGCGCGGCGCGGCCGTTCTGCGCGGCAGCGGCGCGGACGCGGGCGATCTGGCCGCGCACCTGCTCGTAGGTCTCGCCCCACAGCGCAAACACATCGGCGTGACGGCCGGCGACCTCGATGGCGGCATCCGAGGCGCCGGCGATGAAGATGTCGATCGGCGTGCTCGGCTTTATCGCGGAGAACCCGCCTTCGACCTGATAGAAGCGGCCGTGGTAGTCGAACGGCTTCTCCGCGGTCCATTCGGCACGGATGATGTCCAGCGCCTCTGACGTGCGGACGTAGCGCTCGTCCTTGTCGGCGACGGTATTGCCGTCATGCACGAGTTCGGCGTGGTCGCCGCCGGTGATGACGTTGAAGGACACGCGCTGGCCGTACAGCTCATGCAAAGTGGCGAACTGGCGGGCCAGCACGGTGGGGGCGGTGAAGCCCGGGCGCTGGGCGATCAGGGTGCCGAGGGTCTTGGTCACCGCGAGGATGTGCTGGCTCACCTGCAGTGCGTCGGGGGTGGAGGAGTGGAAGGCGGTCAGCACGCGATCGAAGCCGCCGAACTCATGCGCCTTGGCGACGGCCTCGATGTAGGTGCCATCGAGGATGGGGCCTTTGCGGGGGATGATTTCGGAGGAATTGTGGTTGCCGACAAAGCCGATGAATTCGACGGGCATTGGGGTCTCCTGCGGGTGAATGGGGGGAGGATCAGGACAGGTGCGGGCGCGGGGCAATGAGCGCGCGGATCCATGAGAGGAGGCCTGTCAGCGGGTCATGGCGCGGAGCAGCCGGTGTTTCGGGCTGCTCGGATGGGCCGATGACGCCATAGACCGGATCGCAAATCGGCAACTCGCCCCAGGAGAGATAGTCGTACCAGCGGGGCTGAGTGGGCGCCGGGGGAGTGGTGTGAGGCATGGTGCGGTTCTCCGGTCAGGCGAGGGCGGGGTTGAACTGCGCGTCGAAGGCGGCGGCGGCATCGAGCCGGGCGGGGATGACGCGGGCGGCGAGGTAGCGGTCGGCGGTGCGCTGTTCATCGGCGATCACCGCGCGGTCGATCGGAACCGCGGCGGAGAGGTCGGTGTTGAAGGCATGCAGCGCGATCGCCTCGGTGACGTTGATCTCGGCCGTCAGGGCGCGGGCATAGGCCTCCCGGTTGGCCAGCGCCCACCGCCGTGCCTTGGTGACCCGGCCGATATAGTCGAGCAAAATCGGGCGCTTGGCGGCGATGGCGTCGGTACGGGCGATCTGGAAGGAGAGCCCGGTCAGCAGCCCGTCCCGCCCATCGACGACCACTCGCGCATTGTCGGTGAGTACGGCCTGGGAGACGTAGGTGTTCCAGGTCGACCAGGCGGCCACCGCGCCGCTGGCCAGGGCAGCCTTGGCGTCGGCGGGCAGGAGGTTGGCGATCTGGATGGCATCGCTCGGCCAGCCCTGGCGCTCCGCCACTGCCAGCACCAGCGCATGGCCGATGGAGCCGCGATTGGTGCCGATGCGCTTGCCCCGGAGATCCGCGACGCTGCGGATCGGCGAGGCATCGGGCACCACGATCGCCGTGCTGGCGCCGGTGCCGCGCACGGCGGCGACGATGCGGGCCTCGATGCCGGAGGCGAGCGCGAAGGTCACCGGCGCATCGCCGGCGAAGGCGGTATCCACCGCATTCGCATTCACCGCCTCCAGCAGCGGCGCGGCGGCGGCGAACTGGCTCCATTCGAGGCGATAGGACAGGCCATCGAGGACCCCGGCGGCTTTCATCAGGGCCTGGACACCGCCGCGCTGGTCGCCAATGCGCAGAACGGAGTCGGCATGGGCGCGGCTGGCGAGCATCACGGCGGGAGCGGCGAGGAGTGAGCGGCGGGACAAGGTCATGATACGGCTCCGGCGAAATTGGCCAGCCTGTCACGGCCGGCGGCGAGGAAAACGGAATCGTCCTGCGGGGTGTGGATGCGGCCGCACAGCACGTCCCGCAGATGGCGCTCCAGCGGGTTGCGCCGCGCGAGCCCGGCGTTGCCGGTGAGTGCGAGGGCGCGCTGCACGGCCTCGATGGCGTTGTTGGTGAGGCGCTGTTTGAGCAGCCCGGCCTCGGTGGGCGGCAGCGACGCGGGGTCGGCGTCCACCGCTTCGGCGGCGGCGTTGAGCAGGCGGGCATCGAGGCGCAGCAGCCCGTCGATGGCGCCGAACTCGGTCTGGATGCGCGGCACGGTGGCCAGCGGCGCGCCGAGGTTGCTCGGCACCCGCGCATGTAGCCAGCCCGCCAGCCAGTCCCGCGCGGCGAGGGCGATGCCGTGATAGACCGCACTGACGAGGCAGGCGTTCCAGGCGCCGGTCTGCGGATCGGGGCCGGTCCAAGCGGCGGGCTCGCGCAGATCGACCGCGTGGTCATCGGGCACGAAGACCTCGTCGAACACCACATCATGACTTTCGGTGGCGCGCATGCCCGCCTGATCCCAGGTCGGCTCGACCGTGATGCCAGCCGCAATGGCCGGCACCAGCACGAAGCCGACGCGCGGGGCCGCCTCGTCGGTGCGCAGCCAGACATTGAGCCAGGTGAGCACCGGGATGCCGGTGCAGAAGGTCTTGCGCCCGCTGACCCGCCAGCCACCTTGCGTGCGCCGCGCGATGGTGGCGGGCATGCCACCGCGGGCGGGGGTGCCCAACTCCGGCTCGACGCGCAGCGCGTTGATCAACTCGCCGTTCGCGACTGCGCCGCGGGCCACACGCTCATAGGTCGCGCCCGGCCAGGGGCGGCCGCGGGCGAGGCCGGCGTGGTGCAGCGTCTGCATGGCGAGCACCAGGGCGGTGGCGGGTTCGCCGCGGGCGATGGCGGTGATGACCGCGACGGATTGCGCGAGCCCGGCCTCGGCGCCGCCGAAGCGGCGCGTCACGGTGAGGCTGAGCAGGCCCTGCGCATGCAGGGGCGCGAGGTTCCGGCGGGGGAACTGGCCGGTGCGGTCATGCTCGGCGGCGGTGGCGGCGAATTGCGCGCCCAGCAGCGCGGCGGCGCGCACGGGGCTGCTGGCCAGGGCGACGTTCATCAGGCGGCCTCAGCGGGGGTGGGGATGGTGACACCGAGTTCGGCGAGCAGGCGGGCGCGCAACGCGGCGAAGTCGGGGTGGCCATGGCTGCGGGGGCGCGGCAGCCGAATGGTGATGTCCGCGGCGATGCGGCCATGCGACAGCACCAAAGCGCGATCGGCCAGGAGCAGCGCCTCATCGACGTCATGAGTGACCAGCAGGGTGGTGGGCGCGTGGGCGCGCCAGAGATCGATCACCAGCCCGTGCATGCGGATGCGGGTGAGTGCGTCGAGCGCGGCGAAGGGCTCATCGAGCAGCAGCAATTGCGGCTCGCGCACCAAAGCGCGGGCGAGGGCGACGCGTTGGGCTTCGCCGCCGGAGAGGGTGGTCGGCCAGGCATCGAGATGGCGGTCAAGCCCGACTTCGCGCAGGGCGGCCTGGGCACGCTCCCGCTCGTGGCCACCGGCGAGGCCGAGGGCGACGTTGCGCCATACCGGTTTCCATGGCAGCAGCCGGGGCTCCTGGAAGACGACGGCGGTTGGCCGGGGCACTTCCACGATGGCATCTGCCGGGATTGGATCGAGTCCGGCCAGCGTGCGCAGTAGTGTGGTCTTGCCCGAGCCGGAGCGGCCGAGGAGGGCGACGAACTGGCCGGGCGGGATGGCGAGGTCGAGACCATCGAGCACGGTGTTGGCGGCGAAGCGGCGGGTGAGGCTGCCGACGCGAACGCCGACGCGGGGAGGGGGGGGCATGGCATCAGCTCCTCAGTAGCGCCGGGCGCCAGGCGAGGGCACGGCGTTCCAGTCCGCGCACGAGCGCATCCACCAGCAGGCCGAGCAGGGCGTAGACCAGCAGTCCGACCACGATGATGTCGGTGCGCAGGAAGTCCCGCGCGTCATTGATGAGGTAGCCGATGCCGGCGCTGGCGTTGATCTGTTCGGCAATCACCAGGCTGAGCCAGGCGACGCCGAGCGCGTAGCGCAGGCCGACCAGGCCGGAAGGCAGGGCGGCGGGGAGGATGACGTGGCGGATCTGCGCGCGGCGATCGAGCCCGAAGACGCGGGCGGCCTCGACGAGTTTGACGTCCACGCCGCGAATGCCGGCGAACAGGTTGAGGTAGATCGGGAATGTGGTGCCAAGCGCGATCAGCGCGATTTTGGGGGGCTCGCCGATGCCGAACCACAGGATGAAGAGCGGCACCAGGCCGAGGAAGGGCAGGGTGCGGATCATCTGGATCGGCGCGTCGACGATGTCTTCGCCACGCCGGGACAGGCCGGACAGCAGTGCGAGCGCGGTACCGAGCGAGACGCCGATCGCGAGGCCGACCGCAGCGCGGGCGAGCGAGATGCCCAAGTGGTGGCCCAGTTCGCCGGAGAGCGTGAGGTTCCAGGTTGCCGCCAGGACGGCCGAGGGGGCCGCCAAAGTGCGGGGTGAAATCAATCCGCCCATCGAGGCCGCCTGCCACAGGAGAACCAGCGCGATCGGGGAGGCGAAACGCCGGAGGCGGACGATATCAACCGCCCAGCGCCGCGGCCGGGTGCTTGAAATGCGTGACCCGGCCAGCTCAGAAGGCGTGACCGCGTCGGCTGAACCGCTCATATCCGATACTCCATGGCGCTCGTGAAGGCGGGCGGTATAATGCATATTTCTCTAGTAGATAAATAGGTTTTAATCAACGAAAACTTACTTCACGAATAGGTGTTACCGCGCGACGGTCAGCCGCATGCCGCGGCGCGGGGCACGTGCCCGTTGCGGACCATCATGGCGTTGGCGACACGCCTCAATTCGGCGACACTTGGCCACTCGGTGGCGTCGAGATCGTCAAGGCGAGGGTCGACGGCACGGAAGCGAAATCGGTCCGGCAGGGCGATGGCGACGCCAGCGAATACGCCGGCGACATCGATCACGATGGACTGGAACATGGCGAAACTCCCTGGTTTCGCCTGGATGTTTCATGCGTTTCCGGCGCGGTTCAACCGCGTTTTCGGTGGGAGGCAGAGTTTGCACGATTGTGCTCTGCGACCCGGCGCGTGGGAGTGGAATTCCCTCTTTGCCGCAGCGTTGGCGGCATAACTTTCCAACCCTCCGGCCCATCCCGTGGGGTGTTCGACGCCGCCGCTCACCGCCGCCCGAACATGCGCTCCAATTCGGCCCTGCTGAGCTTGAGGAAGGTGGGGCGGCCGTGGCTGCAGGTGGCGGCGCGGGGGGTGGCTTCCATCTGGCGGAGCAGGGCGTCCATCTCGGGGCCGGCGAGGCGGCGGCCGGCGCGGATGGAGCCGTGGCAGGCCATGCGGGCGATCACCGCATCGATGCGGGCGTCGAGCGCGGTGGTTTCGTCCTGCTCGGCAAGTTCGTCGGCGATGTCGCGCAGGAGGGGGGCGGGTTCGGGGGCGCCGAGGGCGGCTGGGAGGGCGCGGACCAGGATGGCGCCGGGGCCGAAGGCCTCGATTTCTAGGCCGAGGCGAGCGAGATCCTCGGCGCGTTCGAGCAG
>CAIWAJ010000452.1:0-1870 GCA_903910565.1 uncultured Rhodospirillales bacterium | reverse complement strand
GGGTGGCCGGCGATGAAGGCACAGGTGCCGAGCATCTGGTTGAGCTTCACCAGCGCCTCGAAATCCGCCTGGGTGCCGGGGCGGCGGCCGCGCTCGGCGTCCGTCACGTTGGGGGCGGAGGAGGCGCTGCCGAAATGGACGTGCTCGCCGCCGAAATGCAGGGAGTTCGCGGGGTTGCGGGCGGGCATGGTGAAGCCAGAGGGGGCGAGGGCGAGGAAATGGTCGATCACCCCAGGCGGAAACCGGGTCAACCCGCTGCCGCGATCGACGATGCATCCATTGGCCTCCAGGATCGGCCACGTGTCCGGCGACTGGAACTGGATGCCGGTCTTCTCCAGCAGATGCAGCGAGAGCGCAT
Organism: uncultured Rhodospirillales bacterium; assembly: GCA_903910565.1. Taxonomy (GTDB): domain Bacteria; phylum Pseudomonadota; class Alphaproteobacteria; order Acetobacterales; family Acetobacteraceae; genus CAIYPH01. The sequence goes on along the minus strand of CAIWAJ010000452.1, from coordinate 1,512 downwards.
GCACTCGCGCCTCCTCCTCCTCCGATAACACGTCGATCGGCCGGAAGGTGCGGGCGCGCGGGCGGAACGGGGTGGCGGCGGCGGGTTGTTCGGCGGCGCGGCGGGGGCGGCGGGTCATGCAAGCGAGTAGGCCGAAACGGGTTAACCGGGTCAAGCAGGGAGGCTGGGCGGATGTGCGTCCAGTCCAGCGCGTCTGACACCCGATCAGCGTGGGTCCAGCACCCCAACGATCGTCGGGGGGGCTGTTTTCAGCGAGGTGTAGCTGGTCAGCGGGCTGTCGATCGCTTCTTCGTCGAAGCGCTGCTTGATCCGCCGGTTCAACTCGCGGCGCACAGCCCAACGCTGCGCCGCCGCGGTCTTCACCCGCGCTTGCAATACGAAGGCGCCTGCGACGAACTTGTCGAGCCCGAAAATCTCGATGTCCTCACGGATCGCGTCGCGCCACTGCAACTCGTGGCGGAGGCCCTGAGCGATGTCGCGCAGAATGTCGCTCACCTTGTCCTGGTCCTCGTTCAGCCCGATCGGCACCTCGACCACGGCGTAGCCGAAATCGCGGGTCATGTTGGTTACCGTCGTCACCGCGCTGAATGGAATGATGTAGACCGAGCCATCGAGCGACCGCAGCCGGATGGTCCGCACCGATAACGCCTCGACCGAGCCCGACAGGCCCCCCAAGGCTACCACATCGCCCACCTGCATGGCGTTTTCCAACAGCAGGAACAGTCCGGTGATCACGTCCTGCACCAGTTTCTGCGAACCGAAGCCGATCGCGATGCCCAGCACGCCGGCGCCGGCCAGCAGGGGGGCGATGTTGACGCCGATTTCGCTCAGCACCATCAGACCGGCCACCAGGCTGACCGCGACGAACAGCGCGGTGCGCATCATCGGCATCAGCGTGCGCAGCCGCGCCGAGCGGGCGATTTGAGCCTCGCGGGTCAATTGGTCGAGATGCCGGCGGATCGCCCCGTTCGCCGCCTCCCACACCAGGATTGCCACCACCAGTGTCGCGCCGATATTGCCGAGCGCGCCCAGCAGATGAGCCCCCGGCCGCCCGGCGCCAAACCAGCCGAGCGCGTCGATCCCCCACGCCTCGAGGACCGCCACGATGGCCACCCCCCAGACCACCCCCTGGACCACGCCACGCAGGACCGGATGGTAGGTCGCCAACCGATGATCGGCGTCCCGCCCGCGATCGGCCGACAACCCCGCCCACCGTGCCACCACCGCATGGCCGGCGTTGATGGCCTGGCGGGCCGCCACCAGGATCACGCCGGTGAAGGCGACGATGCGCAACAGGCGGGTGAACCCATCCGGCACCGCCAGCGCCCATACGGCCCAGAGCGCGAGGATGTAGAAAATTGCGATCACGTGCCAACTCGATGCCGCCCGGTTGCGGATCACCGCCACCAGCCCGGTGGCCTCCTTGTCCGCCCGGATCAGGGCCGCTACCTTGGCGCGGGTTTGCAGGATGATCACCGCGAGCATCAGGTAGATCACCAGCACGACGATCTT
>CAIWAJ010000451.1:0-2263 GCA_903910565.1 uncultured Rhodospirillales bacterium | reverse complement strand
GGCAGGATGGTGGAGCGGCGCGACCAGATCTTGATGATCTCGTTGCGGCCCGATGCCCGCGAAGCCTCGGCCTTGTTCAGCAGATACCCGTCGACGAACGGGCCTTTCCATACGGAACGCGTCATCGCCTCAACCCTTACCCTTGTTGCGACCGCGGACGATCAGACGGTCCGTGCGCTTGTTGACGCGGGTCTTGTAACCCTTGGTCGGCTTGCCCCATGGCGTGACCGGATGGCGGCCACCCGAAGTACGGCCTTCGCCGCCGCCGTGCGGATGGTCGACCGGGTTCATCACGACACCACGGTTATGCGGCTTGCGACCCATCCAACGCTTGCGGCCGGCCTTACCGAACTGCTGGTTGGAGTTGTCGGGGTTCGACACCGCACCGATGGTCGCCATGCATTCGCCGCGAACGAGGCGAAGCTCGCCGGACATCAGCTTGATCTGCGCGTAGCCACTATCCTTGCCGACGAGCTGGACATACTGACCAGCCGCGCGGGCAACCTTACCACCGGCGCCGGGCTTCAACTCGACGTTATGGACGATAGTACCGACCGGAATGGCGGCCAGCGGCATCGCGTTGCCCGGCTTGATGTCGGCGCGGGCGGACGCGATCACCGGGTCGCCGGCCTTCATCCGCTGAGGCGCCAGGATATAGGCGAGTTCGCCATCCTGGTACTTAATCAGCGCAAGAAAGGCGGTGCGGTTCGGGTCATATTCGAGCCGCTCGACCACGCCCTGAACGTCACGCTTGCGGCGCTTGAAATCCACGATGCGGTAGGACTGCTTGTGTCCGCCGCCCCGGAACCGGCTGGTGATATGCCCGTGATTGTTGCGGCCGCCCGAGGAGTGCTTGCCCTCGGTTAGACCCTTAACCGGCTTTCCCTTCCACAGCTCGCTGCGGTCGATCAGGACCGTGCCGCGAAGGCTCGCCGTGACGGGATTGAAACTCTTAAGTGCCATCGTTCTCTTCCCGGATCACGCAAGGCCAGTCGAGAGGTCGATCGACTGACCCTCGGCAAGCTTGACATAGGCCTTCTTGACGTCGGAGCGCCGGCCGGGACGGCCCTTGAAGCGCTTGGTCTTGCCCTTGGTGACGACCGTGTTGACCGCGGTCACCGTCACCTTGAACAGGCCTTCAACCGCCGCCTTGATCTCCGGCTTAGTCGCGTCGATCGCGACGCGGAACACCGTCTGCCCCTTCTCGGAGAGCAGCGTCGCTTTTTCGGTGATCACAGGGCCGCGGATGATGGTGTACATCGCCTCGCGGGACAGGGTCGGACCCTTTTTCTTCGCCGTATCGCTCATGACAACCGCTCCTTCAGGCCGGCAACGCCCGCCGTGGTGATGGCGAGTACGTCGTGGCGCAGGATGTCGTAAACGTTGGCGCCAACGGTCGGCAGCACGTCGATCCCGTGGATGTTCCGGCTCGCCTTGAGGAAGCCGTCATCCACCGTGTGGTCGACGATCAGAGCCGAGGTCCAGCCGAGCACCTTCAGTTTAGCCGCGAGTTCCTTGGTCTTGGCCGCGCCCGAAGCCGCATCCAACACTACCAGCTTGCCGTCCGCCGCCTTCTGCGACAACGCGGAAATCAGGCCGAGACGACGCACCTTCTTCGGCAGGTCATAGCCATGGCTGCGAACCACCGGACCATGAACAACGCCACCAGTGCGATACTGCGGCGCCCGCAGCGAGCCCTGGCGAGCGTTGCCGGTGCCCTTCTGCTTGTAGGGCTTCTTCGTGGTGCCCTGCACTTCGCCCATACCCTTGGTCTTGTGGGTGCCGGCGCGGCGCTTGGACTGCTGCCAATGTACGACCCGCGCCATGATGTCGGCGCGCGGTGTGGTGGCGAAGAGCTCGTCGGGCAGTTCGGCCGTGCCGGCGCTGCCGTTGTCGAGGGTTTTGATATCGATCTGCATGTTCCTGCCCTCAGCCCGCCAAAGCCGCGGGGAACGGCGCATCGGCCGGACGTTCGGCCTTCACCGCATCGCGCACCAGGATATAACCGCCCTTGGCGCCGGGCACGGAGCCCTTGATCAACAGGAGACCACGATCAGCGTCGACCGCGGCCACCTCGAGATTGAGCGTGGTGATGCGATCCTGGCCGAGATGGCCCGCCATCTTCTTGTTCTTGAAGGTCTTACCGGGGTCCTGACGGTTACCGGTCGAACCGTGCGAACGGTGCGAGACGGAAACGCCGTGGGTGGCGCGCAGACCGCCGAAGCCCCAACGCTTCATGGCGCCGGCGAAACCCTTACCCTGG
>CAIWAJ010000450.1:0-3526 GCA_903910565.1 uncultured Rhodospirillales bacterium | reverse complement strand
GTTAACGGTCCATCGCCAACAAGCAATACAAAATCCGGCTTAAGTGAGTTTCTGAATATACTTTCCAGAGCGATTCTTAGCTTTTCAGAATCGTCCTTGTAATAACATGCCATCAAAACCGTAAAATCGCGCACTTTACTGAATGATTTTTCATGATTCATGGGTTGGCTATTCTGATCGTGAAATTTGGCGGCTTGTGTCATGAGATCCAGCCACTGTGTTCGTGGAGTTGCCCCCGTCACGCTGGACAGGCTGCGCGTTGATAACTACGGATGAACTCACGGGGTGACTTCATACGCAGGGCTTTGTGCGGATGGTTTTCGTTGTAGTCCTAGAACCACCGCGACAACTGTCCCAACACGGTTTGCGCGTCAGGACGGTCGTGAACATACACGTAATCGCGTTTTAACGTTTTGACGAACGATTCAGCCATCCCGTTGGACTGCGGCGATCGGACCGGCGTAAAGCACGGCACGAGGCCTGGATGCTGGGCAAACTCAATCGTCTCACGAGCGCGGTAACAGCTTCTGTTGTCAGAGAGCCATGCGTAACCGTTAACTGAGTGGCGTTCTGTCCTGCCGGATTTCTTTGCCGACAATACCGCCTTTCGATACTGGAGGGCGGACGGGTGGCGAAGCGACGAACGACGGAAGCATGGCGTGCAGTGATCGACAGGTTTTCGGGCAGCGGATTGTCGATCGACGCGTACTGCAAAAAGTTTGGGATTTGCTGGGCGAGCTTTTTGCGTTGGCGGAGCACGTTTTCGCGTGGTGCAACGTCGGTGTCGTCGGCGGAGCCGGCACTGCCATCGTTCGTTGACCTCGGTCCCCTGCGTTCATCATCGGCGCGGATGGAGTTGCGGTTGGAGTTGGGCGACGGGTTGGTACTGACGCTCACGCGCGGCTGATGTTTTTCGCCGAAGGCGGGATTCGGGTCCGACTCTACGGTCAGCCGTGCGACATGAGGAAGTCGTACGATGGGTTGCAGTCGCTGGCGCGCCACGCGATGGGTCATGATCCGCTGGACGGCGCGTTGTACGTGTTCGTGAACCGCCGCGGCTCGCAGCTGAAGTGCCTGTATTTTGACCGCAGTGGGTTTTGCATCTGGAGCAAGCGATTGGAGAGTGGTCGGTTCATCAGTGACTGGAAGAAGGTCACGGCTCGGGAGATGGACTGGACGGCGCTCAAGTTGTTGCTGGAAGGGATCGAGGGTCGGCAGGTGAAGCGTCGCTACTCGTTGCCAAGATAGTCGGTTAAAAGCCTGTAAATAAAGCACTTTTATCATCGTCGATGATAAAATTACGGCATGGTACGCGCACCTTCCACCGCCACATCGAACAGTCACATCGGATCGATGGACGCGGCCGCACTGCGCAGCTTGGTGCAGACTCAGGCCGATACCATTGTTGCCCTGCAGCGCCAGATCGAGTGGTTCCGCCGACAGATGTTCGGCCAGAAGAGCGAACGCGTGGTGGCCGAGTCCCCCACCGGTCAGTTGCCGCTGGAGGGCACTGACGATCAGGAACCTGTGTCGTCGACGGTGGTCGCGGCGCCGACGCCCAAGACGATCATCCCGGCTCACGCCCGACGCGCCGCCAAGCGCGGTCCGGACGTTGGCGATGAACTGCCGTTCTTCGACGAGACCCGGGTCCCGATCCAGACGATCATCCTGGTGCCCGAAGAGATCAAGGGACTGGCAGCGTCCGAGTACGAGATCATCAGCGAAAAGGTCAGCTACCGGGCCGCGCAGCGGCCGGGCAGTTACCAGGTGATCAAGTACATCCGCCGCACCGTCAAGCTGAAGGCCACCGGTGCCATCGAGACCGTGCCGGCCCCGGAGGGCATCCTGAACGGCAGTCGAGCGGATGTCAGCCTCGCGGCCGGCCTGCTGATCGACAAGTTCGTCTGGCATCTGCCCTTGTATCGGCAGCATCAGCGGATGGAAGCGTCCGGCGTGAACGTCAGTCGGCCGTGGCTCACGCAGATCTCCCAGCAGACGATCGCGCTCTTAGAGCCGATCTATGACGCCCAGTTCGCCTCGATCCGCCAAAGCCGGGTCAAGGCGATGGACGAGACGCCCATCAAAGCCGGCAAGAGCGGCCACGGCAAGATGCAGACCGGCTACTTCTGGCCGGTCTACGGCGAAGAGGATGAGGTCTGCTTCCCGTTCCATGCTTCCCGCTCGGCTGACTTCGTCAGCCGGGCGCTCGGACTGAACCCCGGCGAGGGATCGGTACTGATCACCGACGGCTATGCGGCTTACGAGCGCTATGCCAAGTTGTCGGGTGTGACCCAGGCGCAGTGTTGGGCGCATGCCCGACGCATGATCTTCGAAGCGGAGTCCGCCAGCCCCGAGGCCGTACAAGACCTGCTGGTCCAAATCCAGCGGATCTATGCCGTGGAAGAGGAGATCCGAGAACGCAACCTCACGGGCGAGGCCAAGCAGATGCATCGGCTGATGCACAGCAAACCGCTGGTCGAGCGGTTCTTTGCCTGGATCGATCGACGTCTTGCTCGCCATGGGCTCAAGCCCAAAGATCCGTTCATCTCGGCCATATCGTACGCCCGTGAACGTCGTGACGGTCTGCAGGTGTTCCTGACCGATCCTGACGTGCCGATGGACACCAATCACATCGAGCGCGCCCTGCGGGTCATCCCGATGGGCCGTAAGAACTGGTTGTTCTGCTGGACTGAACTCGGCGCCAGGCAGGTCGGCATCGTCCAGAGCCTGCTCGTGACCTGCAAACTCCACGGCATCGATCCGTACACCTACCTCGTCGATGTCTTACAGCGCGTGTCTGAGCATCCGGCCGCGAAGGTCGCCGAACTGACGCCACGCCAATGGAAGTCTCGCTTCGCCGACAGACCCATGCGCTCCGACATCGACCAGTTCCCGGTCTAGTGCAATAACGCCGCTCAGTTAACGGTTACCCGCCGGCTACAACCTGCGCTGGCTGATGAGAAATTTCGCGAAAAAGCGGGGAAAGGCTTTTTTGGCCCTGCTGCAGCGGAAGGTTTATGCTGCGCGTAGCGCCGTCGGTGAACTCATCGCAACATTATCGCCGGCAGGACTGTTGCGATCGGCGCTCCCGTCAGCAGCGTGAAGCATCCGGAAAGCATCAGTGCGTGCGAAAACGAATAAATCAGGGACGACTAGGGCGCTTTCGTCGCGCCAAATTTCACAATGAGCGCATGTGGCCTGTGAAATCAGTTATTTTCAGCGAACGCATTAGCCCCCAAAATCCTTGTCCGCGGGCACCTTGACCACAATCGTCTCCCCGACATTCAGCGTTTTCCCGATGCGGTTCCAGGCTTTTAATTGTTCCGTAGTCACCGAGAACTTTTTCGTCAGTCCGTGCAGCGTGTCTCCATGCTTCACCTGATAACGAATTTCCCGCACTGATGCCTGCATCGATTCACGACGCTGTTTGCTGGTCTCGCGTCCGGCGCCGCGAGTCGGGTGTGCTGCGGCTTGCTTCGATGGCGCCACCGCGTCTACCGCCGCTGTCTCGGGTACCGGTTCGTTC
>CAIWAJ010000449.1:0-12757 GCA_903910565.1 uncultured Rhodospirillales bacterium | reverse complement strand
AGCGCCGCCAAGACCTACGGCACCACGATCACCCTGGCGCCGACCGCCTTCACGTCGTCCGGCCTGCTGAATGGCGACACCATCGTCGGCGTCACCGAGTCCAGCCCCGGCATCGCCGCCACCGCCCCCGTGGTCGGCAGCCCCTACGCCATCACCCCCAGCGGCGCTGTCGGCGGCACGTACGTGGCGAGCAACTACACCACCACCTACATCCCCGGCACCCTGACCGTGGCCCCGGCTCCCCTCGTGGTGACGGCCGATAGTACAACAAAACTGTTTGGGACTGACCTGACATTACTGTCGACGGCATTCACAGCGACTGGTTTGAAAAATGGCGACACCATCACCAGCGTAACAGAGACCAGCCCCGGCACTGTCGCGCCAGCAACCACAAACGGCAACCCCTATGCCGTCACGATCACGGACATCACCAGTGGCTCATATGTTCCAGGAAACTACTTCCCGACCTACGTTCCTGGCACCCTGATCGTTCTGCCACCCGTCATCGTGCCTGCGGTGATTGTCCCACCGGTTGTCGTCCCGCCAGTCGAGGTGATCCCGGTCGTCCTCCCGCCGGGTGTGATGCCGCCAGATGCGACCACACCCTACGGCTCGCTGCTTGTTGTGGACAACGGTGGTGTCAATATGCCGGTGTATGCGCCGCCCTCCGCGCCGCCTGCGTATGTCCCTCCCGAATATCCGCGTAAGCCGGACCGCAATTGAGCGGGCGTGAACAGGCATTGGGAGCGATGGCGATGCAAGACTTGGCCCGATCCACCCGTCTCGGCCTGCTGGCGCTGATGATCGTGTTTCCTGGATTGGCGGCCGCGCAAGGTGCGAACTTCCTGGGCGAAACCGTGTCCGACCAGGCCCGCCAGGTTGCCGACTGGGTCGTCGTCGCGCACGACAATCGAACGATGCCGTTCATTATCATCGACAAGATCAACGCCAAGGTCTTCCTGTTCTCGAAGCAGGGGCAGCTTCGTCGCGCCTCGCGCGCGCTGCTCGGCCTGGCCCGTGGCGATGATTCCGTGCCTGGCATTGGCGAGCGCAAGATGTCGAGCATTCGGCCGGATGAGCGAACTACGCCGGCCGGCCGCTTTGTGGCCTCCCTGGGTCACAATACCGGGGATCACGACATCCTGTGGGTGGACTACGCCGACGCGATTTCGCTGCATCGGGTCATCACCAATAACCCGAAGGAGCAGCGCGCACAGCGCCTGGCGACGGCATCGTCGCTCGACAAGCGCATCTCCTACGGCTGCATCAATGTCCCGGCGGACTTCTTCGACGATTTCATCATCCCGGCATTCAGCAAAACGAGCGGCGTCGTTTACATCCTCCCGGAAATCCGATCCGCACGCGACGTATTCGCTGGATTTCCGGGATGAAGCCCGGAACCGGGTCGGCGGGACGGCGTGCCAGTCGTGCGCTCGATCAATCCCTGTGACCCTGCTCGACGCTACGCTCGAACTCGCCGGCACGTGGCGCGGCTCCGCGCCGGCGGACGCCTCGGCGGTGATCACGCGCATGCGGTTAGCCTGCCTGAACGGGGTGACCCTGGTTTCGGATCGGCAACCCGACAATCTGCGGGTCGATGATCACAATGACGGGCCTCCCGCGATCTGGCTCCACACTGCGCCACCAGAGACGGCGTGGATCATCGTCGATGTCGGCGCATTGGACTGGTGCAATCTCGCATATCAATTCGGCCACGAGCTCGGCCACGTGCTATGCAATAGCTGGGCGTGGGGCGCCATGCCGCGCAACCCATGCCAGTGGGTCGAGGAAGCGCTGGTCGAGGCATTCTCCCTGCGCGGCCTCGGACTGCTTGCCAATGCCTGGGCGGAGGCCCCGCCATTCGCGCATGATTCGGCCTTTGCCGCGGCCATCAGCGACTACCGTGCCGCCCTCGTCGACAAATACCGGCTGGCTGCCCGCAACGAGCACATCGCCGGCGGCTTTGGTGCCTGGTTCAAGGCTCGCGCCCCCATCTTCGAGAACCAGGGCGGCATCACAGCGGCAAGCGGCGCGGTCTCAACGATGCTCGACTTGCTGGAGAGCAACACGACACTCGTGCAGGACATGGGCGCACTGAACCGCTGGCCGGGTCGGAGCGGCGTTCCCCTGCCAATCTACCTCGACCTTTGGCAGAACAGCTGCGAAGAGCTGCACGCGCCCAGCCTGCTGCCGCGGCATCTGCGGCAGATGCTGGTCGGTCCTTGAAGCGCATCTACTTCGTCGCCGAGACTTAGGACACAATGTCCATGCTGAAGCTGCGCGAGATCGAGAACAGGAAGATCGTGTGTCCGTTCAGCTGTGCGGATAGAGAGGATGCCCGCGCGTCGAGTTGCGACACGGTGCGGTGGTCGCTGACTGGCCTGCCTACGACAGCCTCGTGACGGTCGCTCGGACAAGGAAGTCAACGGACTCCTATACCACGGACGGGGACACGACAGCGCCGGCCCAGGCATCAACCGCGCGTGATGCCACCGGTGCAGGGCTGAAGCGGAGGAGATGCTGATCGGTCGAGCCGACGATCCACAGAGCCCGTGTAGGGTGGTGGCCAGAAAGGCCGATTACCCGTTTGGGAGTGGATCGCGGAACGCATCTGGGCCAGCGGCACGTGCCGCACCAAACAGGCCGGACACACGACCGCTCTCGCACCAGATCAGTATTTCTCCGCACAAAAGACTTGCATTGGAGGGGCCGTCCACACACGCTCTACACGCTGGGGCACCTGGTCGGGCGCGGTACACGCCAAACGGGTAAAAATTTTTTGGTTCTTTTTTTCAAAAAAGAACTGCTTCCTGCCGCTTGCCGCCGAGCGGGCTAGCCGGCGAATTTCACCAGGTTGCCGATCGGTCCGCCGAGGACTTCGTCGTCGCGCATGACCGCCTTGCCGCGGATGATGGTGGCGACGGGCCAGCCGGTGATGTCCATGCCGGCGAAGGGGGTCCAGCCGCAGGGCGAGACGATCCAGGATTCCTCGATTTTGCGGCGGGCTTTCATGTCAACGATGGTGAAATCGGCGTCGTAGCCGGCGGCGAGGCGGCCTTTGCCGACGACGTTGTAGACGCGGGCGGGGCCGGCGCAGAGGAGGTCGACGAGGCGGGGGAGCGAGAGGCGGCCGGCGTTGACGTGGTCGAGCATGACGGGGACGAGGGTTTGCACGCCGGTGAGACCGGCGGGGCAGTCGGGCCAGGGTTTTTCCTTGGCGGCGCGGGGGTGGGGGGCGTGATCGGAGCCGATGGTGTCGACGGTGCCGTCGCGGACGGCGGCCCAGGAGGCTTCGTAGTGGCGGCGGCCGCGGATGGGGGGGTTCATGACGCCGAAGCCGCCGAGGCGGTCATAGACGTCGGGGGCCATTTGGGTGAGGTGGTTGACGAGGACTTCGGCGGTGGCGATGTCGCGGAAGCTTTTGAGGTAGTCGAGTTCTTCCGCGGTTGAGACGTGCAGGATGTGCGCGGGGCGGCCGGTTTTGCGGGCGAGGGCCATGAGGCGGCGGGTGCCGAGGAAGGCGGCTTCCTCGTCGCGCCATTCCATGTGGCTGCTGTAGGGATCGCCGGATTTGAAGAGGGGCTTGCGGGCCTGGAGGCGGTATTCGTCCTCGGAGTGGTAGGCGATGCGGCGGCGGCCGGAGCGCATGACGCGTTCGAGGTTTTCGTCGTCTTCGACCATGAGATCGCCGGTGGAGGAGCCGGCGAAGATTTTGATGGCGCAGACGCCGCGGCCGAGTTCGAGGCTGGCCAGCTCGGGGATGTTGGTTTTGGTGCCGCCGACGTAGAGGCCCATGTCGCACCAGGCGGATTGTTCGACGTAGCCTTGTTTCCAGGCGAGCTTTTCGGCTGACGTGATGGAGGGGGAGGTGTTCGGCATATCGAACACCGCGGTGAGGCCGCCGAGGATGGCGCCCTTGGTGCCGGTGGGAATGGTTTCGACGGCGGCGTTGCCGGGGTCGCGCAGGTGGACGTGAGGGTCGATCAGGCCGGGGAGGACGTGCAGGCCTGACGTGTCGATGGTTTCGTCGGATGTGGCGTCCCGGTCGAGGCCGAGGGCGGCGATGCGGCCTTCGCGGACGCCGATGGAGGTTTGCTCCATGCCCCAGGGCAGCACGACGGTGCCGCCGCGGATGATGAGGTCGAAATGGGGCATATGGGGACTCCTGCGCTTCTGGGGGCATTGTCTGGTGGGGGAGGAAGAAGGCAAGGGGTTCTTTTTCGAAAAAAGAGCCAAAAAATTTTTATCCGTCTGCCGGGATTGGCGCGGGGAGGGCGGGGAGCAAACGGATAGAAAGTTTTTGCTTCTTCTTTCAAAAAGGAGCGCTTCCTTCCTTGCTTGTTGGTGAGCACAATACGCGGCGAGGCAGACAAGGAAACGACAGCCATGAAAAAGGGTATCAAGCAGCTGCTCGCCGAGGCGGAGGGCGAAATCGCCCGGGTGCCGGCGGCGGAGGCGGTGCAGATGGTGGGGCAGGAGGGGGTGGTGTTCGTCGATATCCGCGATCCCCGCGAGATCGAGCGCGAGGGGACGATCCCTGGGGCGTTCCGCTGCACGCGGGGCATGCTGGAGTTCTGGATCGACCCGGACAGTCCGTATCACAAGCCGATTTTCGCGGAGAAGAAGAAGTTCGTGTTTTTCTGCGCGGCGGGGTGGCGTTCGGCGCTGTCGGCCAAGACGGCGCAGGACATGGGGCTGGAGAACGTGGCGGATATCGTCGGCGGGTTGACGGCGTTCAAGGAAGCCGGCGGCACGCTCGAGGCGCTGGCGCCGAAGAAGCCGGCCTGATGGAAGATCCGGGCCCGCTGTTCGCGCGGGCGGCGGTGCTGGCGGCGGAGTTTCGCCGCGGCATCGCCACTGCGAAGCAGCGGCCGGAGCACGCCTACGCCGCCGCCGTGCCGGACTGGGACGGGCCGACGCCCGAGGCCGGCCAGCCGGCGGAGGCGGTGCTGGAGGAGTTGGTGACCCGCGCCGCGCCGGGGCTGCATGCGATGACCGGGCCGCGGTTTTTCGGCTGGGTGATCGGCGGCTCGCACCCGGCGGGGGTGGCGGCGGATTGGATGACATCGGCCTGGGGGCAGAACGTCGGCAATCACCAGGCGGCGCCCGCGGCTTCGGCGGCGGAGTTGGTGAGTGGGAAGTGGCTGGTCGATATTCTCGGCCTGCCGGAGGGCTGCTCGGTCGGGTTCGTGACCGGGGCGACGATGGCCAATCTGGTGGGGATGGCCGCCGGGCGGAGCGAGGTGCTGCGCCGGGTTGGCTGGGATGTCGAGGCGGATGGGCTGTTCGGCGCGCCGGCGATCCGCGTGGTGGTGGGCGAGGATGTGCACGTCTCCGCGCTGTCGGCGTTGCAGTTCCTCGGGCTCGGTCATGCGCGGGTGATCAAGGTGGCGGCGGATGGCGAGGGGCGGATGATCCCGGCCGCGCTGGCGGCGGCGCTGGAGGGGGGCAGCGGGCCGGCGATCGTGATGTTGCAGGCCGGGCAGATCAACACCGGTGCCTGTGACCCTTTCCGCGAGCTGATCCCGATCGCGCGGTCGCATGGCGCCTGGGTGCATGTCGATGGCGCGTTCGGGCTGTGGGCCAAGGCGGCGCCGGGGCGGGCGGCGCTGGCGACGGGGGTGGAGGAAGCGGATTCCTGGGCGACGGACGGGCATAAATGGCTGCAATCGCCGTATGATACCGGGTTCGCCATCGTGCGGGACCCCGAGGCGCATCGCCGGGCCATGGCGTTCGGGGCGAGCTATCTGCCGGCGGTGGCGGCCGGGGAGCGGGACCCGACGCATTACGTGCCGGAACTGTCGCGCCGCGCCCGCGGCTTCGCCACCTGGGCGCTGCTGCGGCATTTCGGGCGGGCGGGGATCGCCGAGTTGGTGGAGCGCAATTGCCGCGTCGCCGGGCAGATCGCTGAGGCGCTGCGCGATGAGCCGGGGATCACGGTGGTCAACGCGGTCGCGCTGAACCAGGTGATCCTGCGGTTTGGGGCGGATCGCGCGGCCGACGCCGACCGGCTGACGCTGGCCACGGTGGCGCGGCTGCAGGCGGACGGCATCGCTTTCGCCGGCGCCTCGCAATGGCGCGGGGAGTGGCTGATGCGCGTCTCGGTCAGCAGCTATGCGACCAGCGAGGTGGATGGGCGGATCACGGCGGAGGCGATCCGCACCGCCTGGGGGGCGGTGCGGGGGATGAACGCCTAGCGTCTGTTTGAGCGAGCAACTTCTGCCGGACGGCGTTGCCGTCTGATCGGCTGTTGCTCTACGCCGCCTTCTGGTTGCCCTCGGGATCAAGCCGGTAGCCGCCGCCCTCGGTGATGAGGAGGCGGACGCTGGTGGGGTCGGGTTCGATTTTCTGGCGCAGGCGGTAGATGTGCGTTTCGAGCGTGTGGGTGGTGACGTTGGCGTTGTAGCCCCACACCTCGTTCAGCAGCACCTGGCGGGAGACCGCGTTGGCGCCGGCGCGGTAGAGGAATTTGAGGATCGCCGCCTCTTTCTCGGTGAGGCGGATGCGGCGGTTCTTCACCGGGTCCTGCAGCAGCTTGGCGGAGGGGCGGAAGACGTAGGGACCGATGTTGAAGACCGCGTCCTCGCTGTTTTCGAAGATGCGGAGCTGGGCGCGCAAACGGGCCAGCAGTTCGGCGAGACGGAAGGGCTTGGCGATATAATCGTTGGCGCCGGAATCGAGGCCGCGCACCACATCGGCCTCTTCGTCGGAGCCGGTGAGCATGATGATCGGCACTTTTATGCCGCGCTGGCGCAGGCGGGCGCAGAAGTCTCGCCCATCGCCGTCGGGAAGCGAGACGTCGAGGATCACCGCGTCGAACCGCGCGGGGCCATCGAGCAGCAGCGCCTCGGCTGCCGTCACGGACTCGGCGCCGGAAGCGGTGAATTCGCCATCCACCGAAAGCTGCTCCAGCAGCAAAGTGCGGAGCGCGTGGTCATCATCGACGATGAGGATGGGCCGATCACCGGCCATGCGATGCGTCCTTTGTGCGATCGGAGCGTTGGCATTCTGCCGGGCCCCGGGGGAAACGATCAGTGGCGGGCCATATCGATCGGCACGCCAAGTAGTTAACGTCGCTACGATACCGACGTATGACGAAAGTTGCACGCATGGGATGTGTCTTGACCGGCTTTTTTTTGATCACAGATTTGCGAAATGCGAAGGCACCCTTGTTCGTCATGGAAGAGGGCCCGTAATCGGTGCTGCAGGTGCTTGTGCTGGCGATTTCCTCACCAAAGTTAAGGCTGCTATGAATGATCGCCAATTGAGAGCCATGAACGACGTGCCGCTGCGTGACAATGCCGCCCTACCCACCGAAAGCCCGTCGCGTTCGCTGCGCGGGGAGGTGCCGCGCGTGCGGGCGGTGCATCGCGCGGCCGCGGAACTGAAGCGCGGAACGCCGGTGCTCCTGACCGGCGCCGTTCCGCTGGTGATGGTGACCGCGGAGACGGTTGGCGCGGCTGGATTGCGCGACCTCGCGGATCTGGCGGCCGGCCCGGCGCTGTTGCTGCTGGCGCCCTCGCGCGCCGCGGCGGTCATGCAGCGGCCGGTGGTGTCGGATGGGCCTGCGGTGGCGATCCGGTTGACGGCGCTGCTGACGAACCCCGAGGCGTTGCGCGGCCTGGCCGACCCGACGGTGGGGCAATTGCTGCCCGAGGAGCATCAGCGCGCCGAAGCGCCGGCCCTGGCCGGATCAGCGCTGGCGCTGGCCAAGCTCGCGCGGCTGCTGCCGGCCGTGGTCGCCGTTCCCGCCCGCCCGGATGCGGAGCATATGGCGCGCGAGCGGGGCTTGCTCTCGGTGGCGGCGAGTGACGTTCAGACCTATTCCCTGAGCATGGCCGAGGGGCTGCGCCGGGTCGCCGAGGCGGCGGTGCCGCTTGAGGGTGCGCCGAATGCCCGGGTGGTGGCGTTCCGGGCGCCCGATTCGGGCATTGAGCATCTGGCGATTATCGTCGGCCAGCCGGAGGGCAATGCCGCGCCGCTGGTACGTATTCACTCGGAGTGCTTCACCGGCGACCTGCTGGGCAGCCTGCGCTGCGATTGCGGGCCGCAGCTCAAGGGCGCAATCCGTCGCATGGGGGAGGAGGGGGCCGGCGTGCTGCTCTACCTTGCCCAGGAAGGCCGCGGGATCGGGCTGGTCAACAAGCTGCGGGCCTATGCCATGCAGGATCGCGGGCTCGATACGCTCGATGCCAACCGGGCGCTTGGCTGGGGCGCGGATGAGCGGAACTTCCTGCTTGCCGCCACCATGCTGGAGGAGCTCGGCATTCCGCGCATCCGGCTGCTGACCAACAACCCCGAGAAGGTCGCGTCGCTGGTTGCCTGCGGCATCGACGTGGCGAACCGCGAGAGCCATGTCTTCGAGCCCAACGGGGTGAACGACGGTTATCTCGCGACCAAGGCGGCGCGCTTCGGGCATTTGTTCGAGTGACGGAGCAAGCCGTCGTCCACGCCGATGGGCGCTTGGTGTTCCAGGGGCGGACCTATCGCTGCGCACTGGGCCGCGGCGGCGTGCGGGCGGACAAGGAGGAGGGGGATGGCGCGACGCCGCTGGCGACGCTGCCGCTGCGGCGCGTCTATTTCCGCGCCGATCGGGTGAAGATCCCGGCTGCCGCGGTGCCGCGCGAGGCGCTCGCCCCGGATGACGGGTGGTGCGATGACCCGACCCAACGCGCGTACAACCAGCCGGTCCGTCTGCCGTTTGGCGGCAGCCACGAGGAGCTGTGGCGGCGCGACGGGCTCTACGACATCGTCGGCGTGCTTGGCTGGAATGATGACCCGGTGGAGCGCCGCCGCGGCTCGGCGATCTTCCTGCATGTGGCGCGGCCGGATTATGGGCCGACAGAGGGGTGCGTCGCGCTGGCTCTGCCGGATCTTGTGGCGGTGCTGGCCGCCGGGCTGACGTCGCTCAGGGTGATTTGAGGAAGGAAGCGCTTCTTTTTTTGAAAAAAATAAGCAAAAAAATTCTACCCCCATGGTGTGTACCACTCCCAACCACCGGGAGAGCCAAGCCAACGGCAACGAAGTCCAAAAAAGTTTTTTTGGTTCTTTTTGTTCACAAAAAGAACAGCCTTCCTTTCACTTCCCCTTAAACACCGGCTTCCTCTTCTCGATAAACGAAGCCGTCGCCTCCTTGAAGTCCTCGCTCGCCTCGGCCTCGCGCTGCATCGCGTCCATGCGGGCCTCGTCGCGTTGCGCGCGTTCGAGGCCGAGCTGGGCGATGAAGTATTTCGAGGCGCGGATGGAGAGCGGCGCGTTGGCCGCCAGCGTCTCGGCATAAGCCACCGTCACCGCCTCCAGCTCATCAGCCTCCACCACCCGGTTGATCAGGCCGATGCGCAGCGCCTCCTCGGTCTTGAGGCGGCGGGCGGAGAACATGATGTCCTTGGCGATGCTTGGGCCGACCAGATCGACCAACTGTTTCAGCCCGTCCGGCGCATAGGCGATGCCGCGCACGGCAGCGGGCACGCTGAACTGCGCGTCCGAGGAAGCGAAGCGCAGATCGGCGTTGAGCGCCATGCCGAGGCCGCCGCCGAGGCAGTAGCCGTGGATCATGGCGATCAGCGGCTTCTCGAGGTCGAGCATCATCCGCCGGAGCTTGCCCGGCGCCTCGCGCGCGATGCGCGCCGCCTCCGGGTCGGCCCGCGTGGTGCCGAAGCTCTTGATGTCGCCGCCCGAGATGAAGGCCCGCGTGCCGGAGCCGCGCATGATCACCACCTTGATCGCGGGGTCGGCCGCGTAGGCGGAGATCACCTCGATGCCGTCCTCCGCCATCCCCGGCGAGAGGGCGTTGAGCTTCTCGGGATTGTCGAAAATCAGCCAGCCGATCGGCCCCTGGGTGCGGGCCTTGATGAGCCCGGAGGTGAGGTTCATGGCGCTCAATCCACCACGGCCTGGTAGGTCAGCACCCGCAGCTCCTGGCGGATCGGGTAGGTGGAACTCGGCAGCAGCTGGGTGAGCATCACCACCGCCATCTCCTCCTTGGGATCGCACCAGAAGGCGGTGCTGGCCGCACCCCCCCAGGCATATTCGCCCGGTGTGCCCATGATCTGGGCGCGGGCGGGGTCGAGCATCACGGAGAAGCCGAGACCGAAGCCGATGCCCTCGTAATTCGCCTCCGAGAAGCGCGGCTTGCCCATCGAGGCCATGTCACCGCCGAGGTGGTTGGCGGTCATCAACTCCACCGTCTTGCGGCCGAGCAGGCGCACGCCATCGAGCGTGCCGCCGTTCAGCATCATCTGGCAGAAGCGCATGTAGTCGCCGGCCGTGGAGACCAGCCCGCCGGCGCCAGAGGGCACGGGCGGGGCCTGGAGATACTGACTGGTGGTGGGGTCATCGAACAGGCGCATGCCGCCCTTGCCGTCCGGGATGTAGTTGGCGGCGAAGCGGGACTGGCTGCCCTCCGGCACGTAGAATCCGGTATCGACCATCCCAAGCGGGCCGGTGACGCGCTCGGCCATGAATTGCGCAAAGGGCATGCCGCCATGGATCTCGACCAGGCGGCCGATGATGTCGGTGGCGATGGAGTAGTTCCAGGCCTTGCCGGGCTGGGCCATCAGCGGCAGGGCACCGGCACGGTCGGTCATCTCGGCGAGAGTGACGGGCTCCTTCGGGCGGCCGCCGACCCAGATGAAATCGATCCCCTTGTTGACGTAGAGCTGGTCGACCGGGTGCGTCACCACGAAGCCGAAGGCGAGGCCGGAGGTGTGGGTCAGCAAATCGCGGTAGGTGATGTCGCGCTCGGCGGGCACGGTATCGTATTTCTGCGCGTTGCCGCCGGTGAGCACCCGCTGGTTGCGCCAGGTCGGCAGCACGCGGGTGATGGGGTCATCGAGCAGGAAATGCCCCTCCTCGTAGAGCATCATCAGCGCCACCGAGGTGAGCGGCTTGGTCATCGAATAGATGCGCACGATGGTGTCGGTGGTCATCGGCGCGCCGGTCTCGACGCTGCGCTTGCCGGTGGTGCGGTGATAGACCGTCTTGCCGCGACGGTTGATCGTCACCGACAGCCCGGGCAGGCGGCCGGAGGCGACCCATTTGTCCATCCAGCCATCCACGCGGGCAAGGCGCGCGCTGGACAGGCCGACATCCTCGGGGCGGGCGGTGATCATGGCGAGTTCCTCCTTGGGTTCGGCAGATGCTGGCCGTGCCGATGGTTGCTGGCAAGAGGGGGCGAGGGAAAGCAAATAGCGCCGCCGCTCACGCGTGCCGCCGGCCCGACGGAAGCCGAGGCGGATGGCGAGCCCGATCGAGGCGGCGTTCTCCGGGTGGATGAAGGCCTCGACCTCCTCGGCCTCGGGCTGGCCGCGCCACCACGCCAGTGCGGCCTCGGCCGCCTCGCGCATGTAGCCTTGGCCCCAGGCGCTTGGGTGGAGGTGGTAGGCGAATTCTGCGATGTGTCCCAGCCGGTTGAAGCCGACGGCGCCGAGGACTGCGCCATCGCGCGCCGTCACCGCCCAGCGAAACCAGCCGCCCGCCGCGGCACCTTCCAGGAACAGCGCGATGATGCGGTCGGTATCGGCCGGGGTTTCGGCGGGAAGCGGGATCGGCCCGGCCGCGTCCTGCGCCGGGCCGGCGTAGCGGCAGACTTCGGGTTCGCGGAACAGCGCGAACATCCCGGCGGAATGGGCGAGGCTCAGCGGTTCCAGCCGCAACCGCGCGGTTGCGAGCGCAGGGATGAGCAGAGCAGTCACGCGTGGTGCCTGGATCGGTGCAGGAAGGAAGCGCTTCTTTTTGAAAAAAGAAGCAGGCCGCGCTCTCGCGGATCGAAGCCGATCCGCTGCCGCTCCCGTCGCCGCTCCGCTTCGCTTCGCATCAGAAGTTTTTTGGTTCTTTTTTTCAAAAAAGAACCGCTTCCTTGCTTCACCGCGACCCAGTACCGATCAACGCATGCCGAATCTTCGCCGACAGGAAGTCGATCACCGCGACGGTGACGAGGATCAGGATGATGATGAACAGCACCTGGTCCCAGTATCCCACCCGGATGCGCTCTGAAATCTGCAACCCGATGCCGCCCGCGCCGACCACGCCGAGGATGGAGGCGCTGCGGGTGTTGCTTTCGACCTGGTAGAGGAACTGCGCCAGCATCACCGGCGCCACCTGTGGCAGCAGGCCGAAGCGCACCCGCAGCGCGGCATTGCCGCCCACTGCGGTGATCGCCTCGGGCTGGCGGGTATCGGCATTCTCGATCGCCTCGGCGAACAGCTTGGCGAGGATCGCGACCTCGGCGGCGGTGATCGCCATCACCCCGGCCAGTGGCCCGAGGCCGACGGCGCGCACGAAGGCAAGCGCCCAGATCAGCTGGTCCATGCCGCGGAATCCGTCGAACACCCGGCGGATGGAGAAATGCGCCAGCGTGTTCACCACCACGTTGCGCGCGCCGAGAAAGCCGAGCGGGATGGCGACGAGCATGGCGACGAAACTGCCGAGGAAGGCCATCGCCACCGATTCCGCGAGGCCGCGCAGGATATCGAGCCATTGCTCGCCCGGGCTCGGCGGGAACATCAGGCGGAGGATTTTGGTAAGGCCGCTCACCCCGGCCCAGAGCCGCGCGGGCGTGAGGTCGAACCACACCAGCAGGGTGACGAGCCAGGCCAAGGCCAGCAGCGCCAGCACGGCGCGCATCGCCTTGCGGCCGGGGGAGGCGCCGAAGGCGGCGGGCATGCGCGCCTTGAGGGCTGCGATCTCGGCGGGGGCGACGCTCATGTAAGGCACCGAAGGTGTTCTTTTTGTGAACAAAAAGAACCAAAAAAACTTT
>CAIWAJ010000448.1:0-1647 GCA_903910565.1 uncultured Rhodospirillales bacterium | reverse complement strand
GGCCCCGGCGGGCACCGAGACCATGCCCCAGGCCTCGAGCTTGAGATCGACCGCGTGCGCGGGATCGTTGAGGGTCACGGTGAAATGCCCGGTATGGGCCAGCATCACCTGCTTCTCATGGATACGGTGGCGCGAGACGGACTGCCCGGGCGCGAGCCGCAGCCACTCATGCGAGAACCCGTGCGGGTTGGTGATCGGCGCCTCGGCGTTGCGGTCCTGGCTCATGCCGAAGCCGATGACGAGGGCGATTTCGCTGGCGTGGCCGGGCAGGCAGGCATCAAGCAGCGCCGCCTTGGACCATACGCGGTCGCTCACCTTCACGGCGCGCTTGCGCATTTCGGCCGGGGAGTAGCGGCGCAGTGCGTCGATCTCGGGCTGGCTGATCGGTTCGATGAGTTGGTCATGCGGCGGGCGCTGGCCGCCCTTCTCGGTATCCACCAGGATATTGTCCTTGGTGAGATACAGCCCGTACTGCCCGGCCTCGGCGAGGATCGAGGGGTGCCAGATGATGCCGCCGGTATCGTCGCCGCCCAACGTAGTGAACACCATCGCCTCATTCGGCCCGGTATTGACGAAGCCGCGGAAAATCCAGGTCGGCACCGAGATGATATCGCCGTCCTCGCCGGGCAGTTCGCCGTCCTGCCCGTTATCGCCCCAGCGGAACGTGTAGCTGCCGCCGAACACCATGAAGACTTCGGCGGTGAAGTGGATGTGGAGGTTGTTGGTGATCCCCGTCGGCATGCCCGCCGCGCCGATGTTGAAGCCGTGCGGCTCGCGGATATTCACCACCTGCTCGGTTGAGGTGGTGACCCCCGGGCCGATCATCGAGTAGTTGCGCTTGAGGTGGGAGCCCGGCTTCTTGCAGTCGATGAAGGCGGTGGGGCAGGAGACGTAGTCCGCCGGCGAAATCACGCGGGTGGCAGCCTCTTCGGGCGATATGATGAGATCGGTCATGGCGATTGCCTGTCAGGGATGGGTCATTTGAGGGCGCCGGCGGTCATGCCCTTGATGAAGTGGCGCTGGATCATCATGGCGAGGAAGAACATGGGGATGGCGATGAGGATGCCGGTGGCGGAAATCAGCTCCCACAAATCCCCGCGCTCCAGGCGGAAACTCATGATGCCGACGGAGAGCGGAACCACCCGCGTGCGTGTCAGGATCAGGGCGAAGAGGAACTCGTTCCAGGTGATGATGAAGCAGAAAATCGCCGCCGTCAGAATTCCAGGCCGCGCCATCGGCACGATGATGTGCCACAGCAGCCCGGCGAGCCCGGCGCCATCGATCGTCGCCGCCTCCTCGGTCTCCTCGGGGATGGCATCGATGAAGCCCTTGATGGTCCAGATCGCGTAGGGCAGCACGATGGCGAGATCGACGGTGATCAGCGAGGCATAAGTATCGAGCAGGCCGAGATTGCGGAACATCAGATAGAATGGCAGCACGATGGCAACGCCGGGGATGAACTGGGTCAGCAGGATCCACTGGAACATCGCCCGCTTGAAGCGGAACTGCTTGCGTGAGAAAGCATAGGCCGCGCAGATCGCGATCGGCGTGGCGATGGCCACCGTGCCGATGGCGATCACCGTGCTGTGCCACACCTTGGCGCCGACCTGCCAGCGCACCGAAAACACCTCGCGGAAATTATCCAGC
>CAIWAJ010000447.1:0-1784 GCA_903910565.1 uncultured Rhodospirillales bacterium | reverse complement strand
CCGGTGCCGGTGCGTCCGCTCTCGTCATGCAGCTCCAGCACGGCGACGTTGCAGACATCGAACCCGACCTGCGAATCCCCGATCATGCGGTCGCGCTTGAAGGCGAAGCGGGTGATGGTGAAATCTCGGATGGTCGTCATTGCGGCCGGTTCTCCCCGATCGAGCTATTATAACAGCTTGCTGCTCCGCGTCACACCACCCGCGTGGTTTCCATCCAATCGAAATACAGCGCCCGCGCCCGGCCGGCGATCGGGCCGGCGTTGAGCGAGCGGCCCTCGAAGCGGATGCAGGGAACCACCTTGTTGTAGTTTCCGGTGGAGAAGATCTCGTCGGCGTCGTGCAGGTCCTGCTCCGTCAGCGTCGCCTCGCGCGCTTCGATGCCGGCTTCGTTCAGCAGCGTCATCACGCGCAGGCGGGTGATGCCGGCGAGGAAGGTGCCGTTGTCGCGCGGGGTGAGCGCCACGCCGTTCTTGGCGATCCAGAGATTGGCGAAGGCGAATTCGGCGATGTTGCCGTCGGGGTCACGCATCACCGCGGCGTTGAACCCGCGGTCCTCGGCTTCGATCGTGGCGCGGGCGGAGTTGGGGTAGAGGCTCGATGCCTTGGCGTCGGTGACGGCCATGCTCGGCGCCGGGCGGCGCATGGGGGACATGGTGGCGGAGAACCCCTCCGGCCCCGCCATCGGCGCCTCCACCATGTGGAGCACGAAGCGGGTGCCGACGCTACGCATGTCGTAGCCCGGCCCAACCCCATAAAACACCGGCTTGATGTAGAGCACCGCATCGGCGGGGAATTGGCGGATGCCCTCGATCATTAGGCGATGGATCTCCTCCCCGCTGATCCCCGGCTTCAGCCCGAGCGCCCGGGCCGAACGCACCGCGCGGGCGGCGTGCCGGTCGATATCGGGCGCCATGCCGCGGATGGCGCGGGCGCCGTCGAACACCACGGAGGATTGCCAGAACCCGTGATCGGCCGGGCTCATCAGCATCGGCGGCGTGCTCTGCCAGGTTCCATCGACCCAGAACAGCGAGGCGGGTTCGGCGGCGGGTGTTTCGTGCATGGCTTTCCCTAGCAAATCGATTTTGCCGAAACTCGCCCGCCGCGCGTCCGGCCGCAACCCCCTCAGGGCGTCAGGGTCACCCGTGTTTCGGCCACCGCCTCGATCGCCGCGGTGCCATAGGCGAGCGGGAAGGTCGCGCCGGCGCTCCATTTGGCCGCGAGGTCCGCGTAGTGCGCATCGCCGGGAGTGCCGGACTGCCCAGGCGCATTGATGGCGCGGCTGGCATCCCAGTTGCCGACATCGACCACGGCGCGGAACAGCGCGCCGCCGGAGACCGCGGGCCGGGCCATGGTGGCCCACCAGCGCGCATTCACCGTCGCGCCATCGCCGCCCGAGACGGGGCCGGAGACGTTGGGCGAGGGCAGGGCGGGCAGCTGGGCCGCCAGCGGATGATGCAGGTCGAGCGCATGGACTTTCCCCCACGCCCAGCCGGCCGGGTCCGTCCCGTGCGCGGCGGTGAGGGACGCGACGGCGTTGCGCAGGGCGGCCAGCACCATCGCATTCCGCGTGGCCACCGGCTCCGCCCCGAAGCGGGCATCGGGCGCCAACATCGCGTCCATCAGGACCTGCGGATGGATGGTGCTGACGAGCTCCCGCGCCGCCGCGGGCACCAGCATTTGGCGCACTGGCCCTTGCAGTGAGGCAAGCCAGAAGGCGTAGAGCGCCGCGGCCGGACTCTCAGCGGTCATCCGCCGGTCCCACGCGCGCAGCATCGCCAGCGGTG
>CAIWAJ010000446.1:0-10988 GCA_903910565.1 uncultured Rhodospirillales bacterium | reverse complement strand
TCAATAACCGCGCCACCGGCCACGCCCGCACGGAGTTCCAGGATTTTCCGGAGCCCGAGCGCAAGCGCCACCTCGTCCGCCTGTGGTTGCGCGAGCATGGGAAGCGCTCCTATCGCGGATAGGCGCCTGCCGGGCTGGGCGCAGCTGGCGGTGATCGGGCTCGGCACCTTGCTGGTGCCGCTCGACACAACGGTGAATGTCGCCTTCCCCCATATCGTCGCGCGCTTCGGCATCGCGATGTCAGCCATCAAATGGGTGGTGATCTGCTACGTCGGCGTGCATGCCAGCCTGATGCTGGTGTGCGGCCGGCTCGGTGATTTGTTCGGCTACCGCCGCATCTTCCTGATCGGCTGCGGCTGGAGCGCGCTCGCCTTCGTGCTCTGCGCCACCGCCCAATCCTACCCCTGGCTCCTCGCCGCCCGCGCCTTGCAGGGGGTGGGCGCCGCCCTGGTGCTCAGCGTCGGCGCGGCGCTGGCCACCTCAGCCTATCCGCCGGAAGCCCGCACCCGCGTGCTCGGTCTCTACACCATGATGTTCGCCATCGGC
Organism: uncultured Rhodospirillales bacterium; assembly: GCA_903910565.1. GTDB lineage: Bacteria > Pseudomonadota > Alphaproteobacteria > Acetobacterales > Acetobacteraceae > CAIYPH01. Next base: position 10,442 of record CAIWAJ010000446.1, on the reverse strand, counting down.
GCCGCGATCGGCCCGCCGCTCGCGGGTATGCTGATCGCCCGCTGGGGCTGGTCCGCCGTCTACGCCTTCCGGGTGCCGCTGGCCCTCGCCGGTTACGCGCTCGCCTGGAAACTACCGGCGGGCCACCCCGCCGGCCATGCGCGGTTCGACGTGCTGGGCGGGGTGCTGATGGTCGCGGCAACGGGGTTCCTGCTGCTTGGGCTCGACGAGATCCAGGCCACGGGGCCGCTGCTGCTGCCCTTCCTCGCCTTGGCCGCACTGACCGGCTGGGGCTTCATCCGGATACAACGCCGCCGCGCCGACCCGCTGATCGCGCTGCGCCACTTCGCCAACCCCGCCCTCTCGATGGCGCTTGCCACCGCGACGGTGCTGAACCTCGTCACCTTCGCCATTTTGCTGCTCGGCCCGTTCCTGCTCGCCCGCGCGACCGCCCTCACACCGATGCAAAGCGGGGCCATGCTCTCCGCCTCGCCGCTCGGCATGATGCTCGCCGCCCCGCTCGCTGGCCGCCTCGCCGCCACGATCGGCACACGCCGCCTCGGCCGGCTCGGTCTCGCGGTGACCACGCTCGGCCTCGGCGCCCTCGGCCTGGTCGCCGCCCCGCTCGACCTCGCCTTGGTCGCCGGCGCGATGTTCGTCCAGGGGATCGGTCAAGGCCTGTTTCAGGTCGCCAATTTCGACGTCGTGACCTCCGCCCTCCCTGCTGGGGATCGCGGGGTGGCCGGAAGCCTGGCCATGCTGACCCGCACGCTCGGCTTGATGCTGGGCGCCACACTGCTGATGCTGGCCGCGGCCGGCTTCACTCGCTGGGCCGGAGCGAGCCTGCCGGCCGAGGACGCCTTCATCGCCGGTATCGCCTGGACCTTCCGCCTCGCCGCCGCCGTCGCGTTTTCCCTATTGGCGATCGACCTGCTGGTCAGGACCAGTCGACGCTGACGCCCTGGTTGGCCTCCTCGGCCAGCGCGAGGATCGCCAGCGCGCTGGCGAGATCCTGCGCGGCGACGCCGAGCGAACGATACAGCGTGATGTCATCCCGCGCGGTGCGCCCCGGCTTGGTGCCGTTCAGCACCTCGCCGATCTCGGTGAACCGCTCGCTCTCCGCCACCAGCCCCTCCCGCCGGGCCGCGATCACCTCGGCGGCCTGGGCCTCCAGCGACGGGCGATAATCCGTCACCCAGGTCACCGCTGGGACGATATCGGTGGCGATTTCCTGCATGACGGGGATGGAGGCGCCGACCGCGTTGATGTGCATGCCGGGCTCCAGCATGGATTTCAGCAGGAAGGGCTCGGCGGCGGGGGTGGTGGTACAGACGATATCGGCGCCGCGGACGGCCTCGGCCACGCTGCCCGCCACCTCGGTGCCGTTCTCGGCGGCGAACGCCGCCGCCCGCCCGGCATCGCGGCCCCACACCACGAAGCGCTCGATCGGGCGCACGGCGCGCATGGCCGCGATATGGGTATGGGCCTGCTCGCCGCAGCCGAGGATCGCCACCACCTTGGCATCCGCCCGCGCCAGCGCCTTGGTCGCCACCGCCGTCGAGGCGGCGGTGCGGATGCCCGTCAGTTCGGCGGCATCGATGCAGGCGATCGGCAGGCCGGTGTCATTGGCGAAGATCACCACCACGCCGCAATGCGAGGAGCGGCCGTGGCGGGGATTGCCGGGATAGAGCGACAGCAGCTTGGCGCCATGCACCGCGGGCTCGTGCATCGCCCCGGTCATGATGCCGAATAAATTGGGCCCGCCGACCTTGATCATGCTGCGCAAGGGCATGTCGGTCTTGCCCTCCGACACCCGGCACATCGCCGCCTCGATCCCCGTGATCAGCCCGGCGACGCCGGTGAGCGCGCGGATATCGTGCTTATTGAGGATACGCATCTCTATTCCCTCAGCAGTTCCTCGCGCGCGGCGGCCAGCCCCGCGCGATCGGTTTCGGACAGGCGGGGCGCATGCAGGTCAAGCGCCTCCAGCGCCGCGATCATCGCGGTGACGACGACGAGGCGGGCGAACCATTTATGGTCCGCGGGAATGACGTACCACGGCGCCGCCTTGCTGGCGGTGGCCTGGATCGCGTCCTCGTAGGCGGCCATGTACTCGTCCCAGTGGCGCCGTTCGGTGATGTCACCGGCGTTGAACTTCCAGTTTTTGCCGGGATGATCCAGCCGGTCGAGCAGCCGGCGTTTCTGCTCCGCGGGCGAGACGTGGAGAAAGAACTTGAGGATCACCAGGCCCTGTCGCGCGAGATAGCTCTCGAAATTGGCGATATCGGTCAACCGGTTGCGCCAGATATGCTTGCCGGCATGCTGATCCGGCAGTTGCTGGCGCTCCAGCAGCTCCGGATGCACCCGCACCACCAGCACCTCCTCGTAGTGGCTGCGGTTGAAGATCCCCAGCTTGCCCCGCGGCGGCAGGCGGCGGGCGACGCGCCAGAGATAGTCGTGGTCCAGTTCCTCCGGCCCGGGCGCCTTGAAGGCGGTGACGTCGACGCCCTGCGGGTTCACGCCCGACATCACATGGCCGATCGTGCCGTCCTTGCCGGCCGCATCCATCGCCTGGAAAATCGCCAGCACGCCCCAGGAGCGCTGGGTGGCCAGCAACGCCTGCAGCTCGGCCAGCCGTGTCACCCCCGCCGCCAGCAGGGCGTCGGCGTCGGCGGGGTCGATCAGCTTCGGCGCGGTATCGTCGCAATCGTAGTCCTTGAGCCGGAACCGCTTGCCATCGGTTACCCGGTAGCGATCGAGGAGCCGTTGCACCGTACGCTGCCGCATTTCAACCTCCATCATACCGCCATCGTGCGGGCATTGGTGCGGGCCTTGCAAGCCGCGAGAGAATCGTGTGGATGACAATCCGCACTGACACCACGGCCGGAGGCATCTCATGACGGGACGGACGATCAGCGGGGCGTATCCCTCGGGTGTGACGCTGTCCAACCCCGCCGGCAGCAATCCCGTCACCATCGCCGCCGGTGCCACCATCACGTCTTCCACCGGCGTCGCGGTGCAGGCGACCGGGACCATCGACTGGACCATCAACACCTACGGCACCATCACCTCCACCGCCGCCGGGACGCTCGGCGCCGGCATCGCGCTCGGCACCGCCGGCGGGACCATCACCAACCAGCCGGCCGGTGTCATCAAGGGCACCAGCTACGGCATTACCGGCTCGGTTGCCGCGACCATCCTCAGCCTCGGCACCATTTCCGCCACCGCGACCGCCGCCGGCTCGGGCATCATGCTGCCCGGCGGCGCCATCGTGAACGGCGCTGGCGGCGTGATTTCCGGCGGCCTCAACGGGCTCGACCTCACGGCCGCCGGGGCGGTGATCAATTCCGGCAGCCTCGTCGGTACCAAGGGCGCCGGTGCCATCCTGACGAGCGGCAATTTCAGCAACTACACGGGCGGGCTGGTGTCGGGCTACGGCTTCGGCATCACCGCCAGCACCGCCGCCACCGTGGTCAACCAGGGGACCATCCTGGCCCGCCAGTCCTCCGGTACCGGCTTCACGAGCGTCGCCTCGGTCGGCTACGTGCCGTCCTCCGCGGGTGTCGCCATTGCGGCGGGCGTCATCACCAACGCCGCCGGCGCGACGATTTCCTCGCCGCTGATCGGCGCCGGCATCGTCGGCGCGGGCGGCAGTATCGACAATGCCGGGCTGATCAAGGGTTTCCAGACGACCATCTCCGGCACCACCACCAGCACCATCGGCTTCGGCGCCTGGCTGGTCGGCGGCGGCACGGTGACCAACGAGATCGGCGGCAGCATCATCGGCGGGCATTACGGCGTCGTCGCCACCGGCGGCAGCGCGACGGTAACCAACGCCGGCAGCATCGCCGGCAGCATCTTCAGTGGCGTCGATCTGTTCAAAACCGGCAGTCTCAGCAACGCCAGCACCGGCACGATTACCAGCGGCTATATCGCGGTGCTCGCCCGAAACGGCGGCACCATCGTCAATTCCGGCAGCATCGCCGCCGCCTACGGCATCGACCTCGCCGGCGCCGGCAGCGTCACCAACGCCGCGGGCGGCCATGTCGCTTCCAGCGGCGTGGCCATCATCGCGCTGAACGCGGCCACCACGGTGGCCAATTACGGCACCGTCTCCAGCACCCACACCTTCGGCGGCGCCGGCGTCGAGCTGCGCCAGGGCGGCAGCTTCTATAACGGCGTGCATGGGCTGGTGAGCGCCGAGTGGATCGGCGTGCAGTTCGGCCAGGCCGCCAGCGGCACCATCGCCGCCATTTCCGGCAATGGCACGCTGACCAACGCCGGCACGATTTTCGCCTCCGGCGGCACCAATGGCGCCGCCGCCTGGGTGCACGGCACGGGGGTGATCCTCAACAAATCGACCGGCACCATCACTGGCGGCCCCTATGGCGTGGTGGCGTATTACGACCTCACCATCCGCAATGCGGGCTCCATCGGCGGCACCCAGTATTCGATCTTCCCCGCCAATGCCGGCCACACGATGACGCTCGATGTCACGCCCGGGGCCACCTTCAGCGGTGTGGTGCTGGGCGACAAATCAGGCGCCACCAGCCCGAAGGGTATTCTCGATCTCGGGGTGCAGACCGGCACCGGCGCGGCGGCCGGGACCATCGCCGGGTTCGGCGCCAAATACGTCGGCTTCGCTTCGGTGATTGTCGATGCCGGGGCGACCTGGTCGCTGGCGGGCACCGTCACCTCCGCCCAGACGCTGAGCCTCGGCGGCGCCGGCGCCACTCTCACGCTGGCCAACCCCGCCGCGGTCGCCGGCACCATCACCGGATTGACCAGCAACACCACCCTCGCGCTGGGCGGCATCACCGACGTCACCTCGGCGACGCTGGGGGCCAACAACGTGCTGTCCGTCGTCGAGGCCGGGGGCGGGACGATCACGCTGAAGCTGGACCCGAGCCAGAATTTCCACGGCGCCACCAGCTTCGGCCACGTCGTCGCCGGCGGGGCGACCGATATCGTGGTGCCCTGCTTCGCCGAGGGCACGCGGATCGAGACGATCGACGGCCCGGTCGCGGTGGAGCGGCTGGCCGCGGGAATGCGGGTGCTCTCGGCGTTTGGCGGCGATGCGCCGATCGTCTGGGTCGGCCAGCGCCGTGTGGAGTGCGCGCGCCATCCTCGGCCGCGCGATGTCTGGCCGATCCGCATCCGCCCGCATGCCTTCGGCCCCGGCCAGCCGCGCGCGGACCTCTGGCTGAGCCCGGACCACGCCGTGCATGTCGGAGATGGGCTGATCCCCGTGCGATATCTGTTGAACGGCCGCAGCATCCTCCAGGAGGAGCGGGCCGCCATCACCTATTACCATGTCGAGCTGCCAGCCCATGACGTGATCCGCGCCGAGGGCCTGACCTGCGAGACCTTCCTCGACACCGGCAACCGCGGGGCCTTCGCCAACGGCGCCGGCCCGGTCGACCTGCACCCCGATTTCGCCCGCGCGGTGTGGGAGGCCGAGGCCTGCGCGCCGCTGGTGCTTGGGGGGGAACGGCTGGCCCGGGCGCGCGCTGGCGTGCTGGACCAGGCCGCCCGGCTCGGCTGGCGGCGCAGCGAGGCGCCCGACCTTGCCTTGTTCGTTGACGGCAAACCCCTCGCCGCCGCCGTCCATGGCGCCACCTGGCGGGCCGAACTGCCGGCGGATGCGCGGATCGTCACGCTGCGGTCGCGCACGCATGTGCCCTGCGAAACCGAGCCCACCGGCAGCGACACCCGCCGCCTCGGCGTGGCCATCGCGCGGCTCCAGCGCGACGGGCGGCCCGTCGCCGCGCGGGACTTCCTGGCCGGCTGGCACGCCCCCGAGGCCGGTTGGCGCTGGACCGATGGGGAGGCGACGCTCGATGTCACCGGCGCGCGGCAGATCGGCTTCGACCTGCTGCCTCTCGGCCTCTACTGGGTTGATGACGCGGCGGCGGCCGCCGCCAGGGCCTGACGGGAACGCAGGTGCGGCCTGCATATTTGCCATAACCGCGCGCACCATCCGCCGATGTAGCGTAACCGCATCGACCCGCACGCCCTGGGGGAGGCAGATGTGACCAAGATCTACCGCTTGGTATATGGCGACCGCGACGATGCCGACCGCCGGACTCTGAGCCTCGCCGGCCTCGCGGTGACCCTGGCACTCCTCGTCGTCTCCATGTGGCTGACCAAGCAGTTGCAGCAGAAATCGGCGATAGAGAACTGCCTCATGGCCGGGCGGCTCAACTGCGACATACTGGTGTCTGGGCCGCGATAGCCGGCCGTGACGCGTCGCTACCCCAACCGCGCGAGGCCGTAGCGCTCGATCAGGGCGTCCGGCCGGATGGCGGACCATTCGCGGTCGAAACTGCCCTGGAAGTCCGGATCGGCCGCGCGGGCGCGGTTGGCGGCTTTGGCGAGGTCGGACCCTGCCTGGGAATCCCGCGCCATGGTGGTGGCGATGTTGGCGGCGATCTCGGTGGGCGGCAGCCGGGAGTTGGCGAGAAGCTGGAGCAGGGTATCGGCGGGATGGGCGACGAGATCTTCGTACCAGAGGATCTGCGGCGGGGCTCCGGCGCGGGTGAGGTCATCGATGGCGGTGATGGACTCGCGCAGCACCTTGGCGATCTGGTGCGGGGGTTCACGAAAGTTGGTGTGCCGCGAGTGCGCCCAGGAGGTGCGTTCGCGCAGCAGGACCTCGGCGCGGGCGCCGGGGAGGGAGCTTATCAGGGAGTCGGCGATGAGGCAGCCTTGGCTGCGCAGCTTGATGATGGCGTCGCGGCCGCAGTAACGGGCGAGCGAAGCGACGGCGGCGCGGTAGATCCGGGCTTCGGGAAGGGCGGCGCGCTGATCGGGGGGCAGGAAGGCGAACTGGGTGAAGATATCGGGCTCGGAGGCGGAGAGGCGGCCGAGCGAGTTGACGAGGCGTGCAAGCAGGGTCGAGCCGGCACGGCCGGAGGAGAAGATGAAGATGGGGTGGAGGCCGGTGATGGGTTCCATCTCGTTCACGCGGCCGAAGGGGACGGCGATGACGGCCCGCGCATGGGCGAGCTGGGCGTTGTAGAGGAACGGTGCATTGAAGACGGCCAGGAGATCGGCGGGGTCGACGACAGTGTAGAGGATGCGCCGTCTGGAGAAATCGGCGGCGTAGACGAGCGGGCATCCGTCGATGTCAGGCCGCTCGATGGGCTGGCCGGGAGCCAGCTTGAAGTCGTCCGCGGCGGCCACCGGCATTGTTGTGGAGCGCCGGTCGGTGATCGCGTGCAGGAGGATGGGTCGCGGCGGGGTGCCGGTAGCGGACATCGTTGGGGCTCTCGGATGCTGAGGTGGCGAGGGGATGATCGGAAGAATGTTCTTTTTGTGAACAAAAAGAACCAAAAAAACTTTCTGATCGATCCATGCCTTTGGCGTACCCCGCCCGGATAGGTCGGAGCGGTACGCAGCAAGCGGATAAAAGTTTTTTGCTTCTTTTTTTCAAAAAAGAAGCCCTTACTTCCCCTTCCTGAGCGCCCACAAGGTCGCCAAAGCCTGCAACCCCAGCGTCAGCCCGATCGCCCAGGCGTAGCCGCGCGCATCCCAGCCGCCGGCTTCCGTACGGGGCCACTGGTCGAGGATCCAGCCGATCGCGTATTGCAGGAGGAACACCGCGGCCAGCATCGTCGCGTTGATGGCCGTGGTCACCCGCCCGGTCAGCTCGGGCGGGAAGACGTTGGCGATCGCGGCGTAGCCGGCGGGGCCCGAGGAGGCGAAGGCGCCGAACACCATCCATAGCAGCGTGACCTGCCAGCGCCCGGCGGGTTGCAGCACCAGCGTGGTCTGGATCGCCAGCAGCGCCACCGAACACACCGCCGGCACGGCGATCGCGCTCACGCCACGCTCGGTCAGCCGGCTGGCGAGCTGCCCGAAGGCCGCGCTGCCGATCATCATGCCGAGCGCGTAGATCGCCAGCGTGTCGGCGCGGTCCACCGTGCCGAGCCCGGCGACATCGCGCAGCCAGGGCCCGGCCCACAGGCTTTGGTAGGTGAAGTTCATCACCGAGAGGAACGCGACCATCGGGGTGAGGCGCCAGAAATGCCGGTCGGTCAGCACCCGGCCGAGCAGTCGGATTTCGTCGGCCAGGGTGCGGGTGGGGCGCTGGAAGCCCGGCGGGTCACGCAGGGAAAGGAAATTCCACAGCGACACGGCCAGCGCGATGAGGGAGAAAATGACGAACACTCCGCGCCAGCCGATCACCGGCATCAGCGCGGCGACCGGCGAGGTCGCGGCCAGGCCGCCGAGGCCGCCGACGACCAGGCCGATCCCTGTCATGCCCGCGAGGCGGGTGCGGGGGAACCACTGGCTGATCCCCTTCATCATCCCCATCAGCCCGGCCGCGACGCCCACGCCGGTGACGGCGCGGGCGATGGCGAAGCCGGTCAGACCATCGGCGAAGGAGAACATCAGGAAGCCCGCCGCCGCGGTCAGCGCCATCACGCTCTGCACCCGCCGCGGCCCGAACATGTCGAGCGCGAGGCCAACCGGGAGCTGCGCGAGGCCATAGAGCGCGAACAGCACGGCGGAGAGCAGGCCCAGCTCGGTGGCGGTGAAGCCGTATTCCACCGCCAGCACCGGGCCGACCACCGCGAGCCCGGCCCGGGCGCACTGGGTGAGGAAATTCATGCCGGAGAGCGGGAGGGTGATGCGCAGAAAGCGCTCGAGTGTCCCCGGGCCGATGCCGCTCATCTCAATCGGGGACCCGGAAGCGGACCGAGACCGGGCAATGGTCGGACAGGCGCTCCTTCCAGGCCGCGCCGGTCTCGCGATAGACCTGCACCTTCATGGTGTCTTTCATCATCCACTCCCGCGCCGGACCGCCGGCGATGATGTGGTCGATGAAGCCACCGCCACCCCAGCATGGCGAATAGGTGCCCTCGGTCGCCCGCGCCAGGGGCGCCGCCCGCGTCAGCCCCGCCCAGAACGCATCCCCGTTATCCATCCAGCGATTGAAGTCGCCGAGCAGCACGAAGGCCTCCCCCGCCGCGCGCCGTGCCGAAACCCACTCCGTGAGCACGCCGAGTTGGCCGCTGAGCACGCTGCATTGCTCGCGGACGCGGCTCGCCAGCTTGTCCTGCCGGCAGCCGGTTTTGAGATGGACGGCCAGGAGACGAAGCTTGCCGCCCGGCAGGTCGAGCGTGACATCGGCGCCGCTGCGCAGGGTATGCACGCCCGACGCCGCTTCGTTAAGGGCGTTTAGGTCATGATTGGGGGTGAAGCGCAGATCCCGCCGTATCGCGAGCCCGACTCGTTGGACGACGTGATCGCCAGTCATATGAAGGACATAGCGGCTCGGCGGGAAAATGCGCGCCGCGATCTCCGGCCCGTCCACCTCCTGGATGGCCACCACATCAGCGGCGAGGGCCTCGGCATAGCGGGCGAGCAGTGCGACATCCTCGCCGGTTTTGGGGCGAACATCGCGCGGCAAGGCGGGGTCCCCGGCCGGGCGGGCGGTGAGCCATTCCAGGTTCCAGGTGGCGAATTTCAGCTCTCCCGCCGCGGCGGGGGCGGCGATCAGCAACAGAAGCAGGGCGATCATGCGCATCCCGCCATCAAACCCCCTTCCCAACCCGCGAACCAGCCCTTAGGTGAACGCGTGAACGCGCCCCTACCGGCTCGAAAAGACCGGTGGCATAATGCGCGGCCCCGGTCATACAGGTCACCGGTACAAAGCACATCATGCGGCCCACGCCGCGGAGGACGGGAGTGACTGCGTCTTGAAGCCAACTGACATCCGCAATCCCGACTATTTCCACAAGGTCGTCGATTGCCAGTGGGCCTGTCCCGCTCACACCCCGGTTCCCGAATATATCCGTCTGATCGCCGCCGGGCGGTACGATGACGCATATATGATCAACTGGAAATCCAACGTGTTCCCGGGGATTCTCGGCCGCACCTGCGACCGTCCCTGCGAGCCGGCCTGCCGTCGCGGGCGGGTCGAGGAGGAGCCGGTGGCGATCTGCCGCTTGAAGCGCGTCGCCGCCGATTTCAAGGGCGACGTATCGGCGCGGATGCCGCAGGGCCCCTTCCCGTCCAACGGCAAGCGCGTTGCCGTTGTCGGCGCCGGCCCCGCCGGGCTTGGCGTGGCGCGTGATCTCGCGCCGGCCGGCTACCAGGTGACGGTGTTCGACAGCGCGCCGAATGGCGGCGGCTTCATCCGCAGCCAGATCCCCAAGTTCCGCCTGCCCGATTCGGTGATCGACGAGGAGGTCGGCTACATCACCGATCTCGGGGTCGAGACCCGCTACAACACCTATGTCCCGAGCCTGAAGGGCCTGATGGACGAGGGGTATGATGCAGTGTTCGTCGGCTCCGGCGCGCCGCGCGGCCGCGAGCTTGATGTGCCCGGCCGCCAGGAGGCCGCCGCCAACATCCATATCGGCATCGACTGGCTGTCCTCCGTCTCGTTCGGCCACGTGAAATCGATCGGCAAGCGCGTGATCGTGCTTGGCGGCGGCAACACGGCGATGGAT
>CAIWAJ010000445.1:0-5331 GCA_903910565.1 uncultured Rhodospirillales bacterium | reverse complement strand
CCGAACGCGGTGATGTGCTCCTCGGCCACCATCGGATCGCCCAGCGCGTCATTCTTATAGTAGTACTCGATGATCGAGCGCGGCAGCCGCGTCCCCTCGGGGATGCCGAGCCGGGTGGAAATCGAGCCTGCGGCGACATTGCGCACCACGACTTCGACGGGGATGATCTCAACCTCGCGAATGAGTTGCTCGCGCATGTTGAGGCGGCGGATGAAATGCGTCGGCACGCCGATCTCGCCCAGCCGCGTCATCAGGTATTCGCTGATGCGGTTGTTGAGCACCCCCTTGCCGGTGATCACGCCCTTTTTCTGCGCGTTGAAGGCGGTGGCGTCGTCCTTGAAATACTGCACGAGGGTGCCAGGCTCCGGGCCTTCGAACAGGATCTTGGCTTTACCTTCGTAGAGCTGGCGGCGGCGGGCCATGGCGGGTTCCTTCGGACTCCCCCGCCGGCGACCCGGCGAGAGCGGGGTCTATAGCAGCGACGCCCACCCGGTGAAAGGAAGCCTGTTCACCCCTGCCCGGCGCGCTTTGCCGGGCAGGCCCCGCCCGGACTACAAGGGGTGGAACGGATCGGGGGCACGGGCGATGGCACGGCGAATGACGCGATGACGATGCTGCCCGCCCGGCGCGGGCTGCGGGTGGTTGGTGATGTGCACGGCGACGTCGCCGGTTTCCGCGCCGCGCTCGCCACCGACAATTTCGTCATCCAGCTCGGCGATCTCGTCGATAACGGCCCCGACAGCGCCGGCGCGCTCCGCCTCGCGCTCGACATGCAGGACGAAGGCCGCGGCCTGTTCCTGCTCGGCAACCACGATCACAAGCTCGGCCGCGCCTTGGCCGGCCACGCCGTGACCATCGGCCCCGAACTGACGGCCACGCTGGCCGGCCTCGATCCGGACCTCCGCGACCGCACATCGCGCGCCATCGCCGCGGCGCCCTTGTGGCTGCGTGCCGGCCGCATCGTCTTCGTTCATGGCGGTTTCCACACCGCCATGCTCGATCACCCCGCCCCGCGCGGCCTCGCCGGGCGGGCGGAGGGTCCGGTGGCGCGCGCCCTCTACGGCGAGCCGACCGGGCGCACCCAGCCCGATGGCTACCCCGAGCGCAGCCTTGCCTGGGTCGACCGCATTCCCGCCGGTTTCACCGTCTATTGCGGGCACGATCGGCGCAGCCGCGATGGCCGCCCCTGGCTCTGTCCGGGCACCGCGGGCGGCAGCGCCATCTTCCTCGATACCGGCGCCGGCAAGGGCGGCCATTTGTCGTGGATCGACCTCCCGGCGCTGATGGGCTAAGCCCTCGCCGACTGGCAATCCGCGGCGCCTGCCGGTAACCTCGCCGCATCCTTGCGAAGGACATTGGGTGACCGCGACGGATTTCTGCGCATTGCTGGGCTTGCTCGGGATCGTGGTCGGCGCGGCCTTCGCCGGCTGGAGCTTCGGGTCCTCCCGCCGCTTTGCCGCACGCGTTCGCCATGAAGTGAGCCTCGCCGACCTCGCCCGGCAGGATGCCGATCGCGAGCGCGACCGGGCGGAGCGCCAGGCCGCGCAGTTCCGCAAGGCGATGGAAGCGATGACCGACGGCATCATGATGCTGGATGGCGAGGCCCGTCTCGTCGAGTGGAACGCCCGCTTCGCCATCATCATCGGCGTCCCCCAGCACGTGCTCAAGGTCGGCACCCCGATGGCCGAGATCCTGCGCGCCCAGGCCGAGGCGGGCGAGTTCGGCCCCATGGCCTCCGACGCCGAGATCACCGCGGCGGTCGATGAGCGGATGGCGACCTTGGACTCCTTCCAGGGCCCGGCGGTCGTCGAGCGCGTGCGGCCGAATGGCAGGGTGATCGAAACCCGGCGCACCTCCATGCCCGGCGGCGGCTTCATCACCCTCTACAGCGACATCACCCAGCGCCGCCAGGCACAGGCGGCCGAGCGCAATGCGGTGGCCGCCGCCGCCGCGGCGGCCCGCCAGCGCCAGGAATTCGTCGCGATGGTGACGCACGAGCTGCGCGCGCCCCTCGATGCCATCAGCCAGAGCCTCGGCCTCATCGTCGACGATACCTTGCCGGCAGCGAGCCGCGGGCTGGTGGACATCGCCCGCACCCATACCGCCGTTCTGCTCGATCTCACCGGGGACATCCTCGACATGTCCCGCCTCGAGGAGGGCCGCCTCGCGTTGCGCCCGGCGGATTACTCCCTGCGCGGACTCTTCACCGAGACCGCCGGCCTGTTCACCTCCCAGGCCGCCTCCCGTGACAAGTCGATCGTCATCGATATCCCGCCCGCCATCGTGGACCGCCAGCACGGCGATGCCGGCCGGGTCCGCCAGGTGCTGATCAACCTCCTCAGCAACGCGATCAAATACTCGAACCCCGGCGTCGTCACCCTCGGCGCCGAGGCGCGGGACGGCACGCTGCACCTGACCGTCACCGACCCCGGGCCCGCCATCCCCCCGGCGCAGGCCTCCGCCCTGTTCCAGCCGTTCTCCCGCCTCCGCTCCGCCGATCTCGGCGCCGTCAGCGGCACCGGCCTCGGGCTGGCGATCAGCGCCCGGCTGGTCGCGCTGATGGGCGGCGAGATCGGCCTCGCCGCAACGGGCCACGGCAACGCCTTCTGGTTCACCCTGCCGATCGCCCCGCTCAGGGAGGAGGCCGCCCATCCGCCCGCGATGCCCGCCGATCGCCCGGCCCGGCGCGGCGTTATCCTGGTCGTCGAGGACCTCGCGCCAAACCGGGAATTGACCGCCATTCTGCTGCGCCGCGAAGGATATCGCGTCGATACCGCGGCGGACGGCATCACGGCGGTGGAAATGTCCCGGCGCTGCCTTTATGACGTCGTGTTGATGGACATTCACATGCCCGGGATCGACGGCATCACCGCATCCCGCCGCATCCGTGCCCTTCACCCGCCAGCGGCGCAAGCCCGGATCATCGCCCTTACGGGCAGCAGCGGCGCGGATGTCGATGCCGCCTCGGCGGGGGTGTTCGACGGCTTTGTGACCAAACCTGTGCAGCCGGAGGTGCTGATGGAGACGATACGCCGGCAGATGGACACCGACCGTCCCGCGGCGTCCGGCCCCGTCGCGCGGCCGCCGGCGCTCGAACCGATCGACCTCGCCCGCGTCGCGGCCCTGCGGGAGGGCCTGCCACCCGGCGTGTTCGAGCGTCTCCTGGGCCGCTGCATCGTCGAGATCCGGCAGCGCCTCCCCGATATCACCGCGCCCGGCGTCACGCCGAAAGCCCTGCACGAAGCAGCGCACGCGCTTGCCGGCATGGCCGGGAGCTACGGGCTGGCCGAATTCGAGGCCGCGATGCGCGCGATGATGCAGGCCCTCGATGGCGGCGACGCGGTGGAGGCTGGCCGCATCGCCGAGGGCGCGGCGGCGGTCCTGGAGCGGGCCGAGCAGGCGCTGCCGGCCAAACTCTAGTTCCCGCCCATGCGCATCTATCTGGCCGGCCCCGACGTGTTCCTCCCCGACCCCTTCGCCCGCGCGGCCAGGCTGAAGCGGATCTGCGCCGAGCACGGCCTTATCGGGGTGTCGCCGCTCGATGCGCCGGAGGATGTGCCGGAGGCGTGGCGCGCGCTCCCGCAGGCGCGTTTCATCGCCCTCTGCAACGAGCGCCATATCCTCGGCTGCGACGCGCTGATCGCCAATCTCACCCCATTCCGCGGCCCCAGCGCCGACGCCGGCACGGTGTTCGAGATCGGCTACATGCGCGCCCTCGGCCGCCCGGTCTTCGGCTGGTCGAACGACCCCGCGGACTTCCTCACCCGCAGCACCGAATTCACCGGCGCAACAACCGACGCCGCCGGTGAGCGGCGTGACGGCGAGGGCATGCTGCTGGAAGCCTTCGGCATGCACGACAATCTGATGATCGACGGCGCCATCATCGCGTCCGGCGGCGCCATCTTCACCGCCGATCCCGGCCACCACGCCCGCTGGAGCGATCTCTCCGCCTTCACCCGCTGCGTCGCGGCACTCGCCGGCTAGAGCCCGACGCTGCGGCCGCCATCCACCACCAGGCTGATCCCGTTGATGTAGCTGCCGGCATCCGAGCACAGCAGCATCGCCGCCCCCACCAGATCATCCGGCCGGCCGAGCCGCCCCACCGGCACCTTCTGGCGCAGCTCCTCGCCGGCGGCGGCGAGCTGGTCGCGGTTGCGGGCGGTGGCGATGATGCCGGGGGCGAGGTTGTTCACCGTCACGCCCTTGCTTGCGCATTGCCGCGCGAGGTTGAGCGCCCAGTTGTGCTGCGCCGCCTTCGCGCCGGCATAGACGAGCATGCCGGGATGCGGCAGCGTCTGCTGCACACTGCCGATCGTCACCACCCGGCCCCAGCCGCGCGCCTCCATCGGCGGGATCAGCGCCTGGAACAAATCCATCGTGCTGCGCAGATTGACGTTGATCTGTCGGTCAAACCGCTCGCGGGTGATCTCGGTCCACGGCTCGACCAACTCGATCGAGGCGTTGATGACGAGGATATCGACCTGCCCGAATGCCGCCAGCACGTCGCGCGCCAGATGTGCGGCACCGTCATCGGTGGCGAAATCGGCAGCGAAGGCACGGCCCTCGGCACCGGCGGCTGCCATGGTGGCGACCACCTCGGCGGCGTCCCGCGTTTCCTCGTCGTTCCCCAGATGATGCACCGCCACCCGCGCGCCGAGCCCGGCGAGACCAAGGGCGATGGCGCGGCCGATCTCGCGCCGCGCGCCGGTCACCAGCGCGGTCTTGCCGTCGAGGCGGAAGGCGGCCATCGGGTCAGGCATCATATGACGATCTCCAATTTATCGAGCAGCGCCTGGGCGCGGGCGCGCTTGGCCGGGTCCGCGTCCCGGGCGACGATGCGTTGCAGCACCGAGACCGCGCGCGGATCGCCGGCCTCGCCGAGCGCAAACCCCTCGGCGTCGCGCTTGTCGAACCACTGGCGGTCGAACTCCACGAGGTTCAGCGGCAACTTCTTCCAGTAGTATTTGAGCTCATCCGATTTCCAGCCGGCGTAGATATCGTCCCACGGCAGCGGCTGTGCGTCGGCATTGGCGTTGTCGGGGTTGAAGGGCAGGCTCGCCAGCTGGTAGCGCACATCCATCGACATGCGCAGCTTGTCCGAGCGGTTGGGGATGCCCTTGTGCACGGCGAGGCTGTGGAAAAACAGCACGTCGCCCTGGCGGAAGCCGGAGGTCGCCCAGCGCCCCTCGAACTGCTCGACGATCTCGATCCCCCCGGCCCCAGCGCCGATATGGAAATCGAACACCTCGCCGCCATGCGTGCCGGCAGCGACCTGGAGCGGGCCGACCTCCATCGGGCAGTCGATCAGCGGCATCCAGGCGGTATAGACCT
>CAIWAJ010000444.1:0-2618 GCA_903910565.1 uncultured Rhodospirillales bacterium | reverse complement strand
GCCGAGGTTGAGCGACCAGTTGAGGTTGCCGAGCGAGGTGAACAGCAGCGGCGCCGTCTCGCCGGCGATGCGCGCCACCGCGAGCAGCACGCCGGTGGCGATGCCATCCCGCGCGGCGGGGTAGCAGACCATGACGATCGACTTCCATTTCGGGGCGCCGAGCGCGACCGCCGCTTCGCGCAGCGCGACCGGGATCAGCCGCAGCATGTCCTCGGTGGTGCGCACCACGATGGGGATGACGATGACGGCGAGCGCGATGCCGCCGGCGATGCCGGAGAAGCCGTCGAACGGGTTGACCAGCACCTGGTAGACGAACAGGCCGATGAGGATCGAAGGGGCGGAGAGCAGCACGTCCGAGACGAAGCGCACGGCGTTGCCGAGCCTGGTGCCGACGGCGTATTCGGAGAGATAGGTGCCGACCATGATGCCGATCGGCGTGCCGATCGCGGTGCCGATGGCGGTCTGGATCAGGCTGCCGATGATGGCGTTGAGCAGGCCGCCATGCGAGCCGGGCGGCTTGGTCGATTGGGTGAAGACGGACCAGCCGAGCCCGGCGAAACCGAGCCACAGCAGCGTTGCCAGGATGGCGGCAAGGAAGATCAGCCCGATCGCGGTCGCGCCGATGCAGAGCGCCTTGATGGTGCGGTTGGTGCGCTGGCGACGGCGGGACAGCGCATCGGCCACCGCGGCATTGCGCTTCGGCCCGGCCATCACGGTGTCGGACGGTGTGGCGCTCATGACTTGGCTCCCGCCGGGCGCAGCAGTGTGCGCGAGATCGCCAGCACGATGAAGGAGATCACGAAGAGGATGAAGCCCAGGGCGAGCAGCGAGGACAGTTTGAGGCTGCCGGCCTGGCTTTCGGGGAATTCCAGCGCGACGATGGAGGCGATGGTGTTGCCCGGCCCGAACAGCGAGGTGGAGAGACGGTTGGTGTTGCCGATCACGAAGGTGACCGCCATCGTCTCACCCAGGGCGCGGCCGAGGCCGAGCATGATGCCGCCGACCACGGAAACGCGGGTATAGGGGATGACGATCGAGCGCATCACCTCCCAGGTGGTGCAGCCGAGCCCGTAGGCGCTCTCCTTGAACACCGGCGGCACGGTCTGGAACACGTCGCGCATGGTGGCGGCGATGAAGGGCAGGATCATCACCGCGAGGATGAGCGCGGCGGTGAAAATGCCGGTGCCGAAGGGCGGGCCCTGGAACAGCCCGCCGATCAGCGGCAGATCGCCCAGCGTGTCGATCAGCACCGGCTGCACATACTGGGACATCAGCGGCACGATCATGAAGAAGCCCCACATGCCGTAGATGATGGAGGGCACGGCGGCGAGCAGCTCGATCGCGGTGCCGACCGGGCGGCGGAACCAGATCGGCGCCAGTTCGGTGAGGTAGAAGGCGATGCCGAACGCCAGCGGCACGGCCATGATGATGGCGAGAACCGAGGTGATCAGCGTGCCGTAGACCGGCACTCCGGCGCCGAACACGTTCTGCACCGGGTCCCAGTCCGCCTCGGTGAGGAAACGCAGGCCGAAGGCGCGGAAGCTCGGCCAGCCGCCGATGAACAGCGAGAGGATGATGGCGCCGAGCAGCAGCAGCACGAATACGCCGGAAGCCTTCGCGGCGGCGGCGAAGATCGCGTCACCGGTCGATCCGCTCTTGCCGGATGCGGATTTGAACGGCTTGGGGGATGCTACGCTTTGGGACACCGGCAGGTTCCGTTCTCAGACTCGCGGGGGAGCGCCAACAGTGAACCGGCCCTTCCCGCACGGGAAGGGCCGGCCAGATCGGTGTCAGTTCTTGATGTCGCTCTTCCAGGAAGCGCGCACCGCATCCTGCACGCCCTTGGGCAGCGGGATGTATTCGAGGCCGGAGGCGATCGCCGACCCGTTGGTGTAGGCCCAGTCGAAGAACTTGATGACGCTCTGGCTGCGCGCGGCGTCCTTCGGGTCCTGCGGCAGCAGGATGAAGGTCGCCGAGACGATCGGCCAGCTGGTGGGGCCGGCGGTGTCGATCAGGTTGACCGCGTAGTTCTTCGCGCCCTTCCAATCGCCGCTTTCGGCGGCCGAGGAGAAGGCCGCGAGCGTGGGAGCGACGAAGGCGCCGGACTTGTTGCGCAGCTGGGTGGTGGTCAGCTTGTTCTGGGTCGCATAGGCGTTTTCGACATAGCCGATCGCGCCGCGCACCTGCTTAACCGTGGCTGCCACGCCGTCATTGCCCTTCGCGCCGTTGCCGGCGGGCCACTTGACGGAGGTGGCGGCACCGACCTTGTCCTTCCAATCCGGGCTCACGGTGGCGAGGTAGGTGGTGAACACGTAGGTCGTGCCCGAGCCGTCGGCGCGGTAGACCGGGGCGATGGCGAGGTTCGGCAGCGCCACGCCGGCGTTGATCTCGGCAATCCGCGGGTCGTTCCACTTGGTCACCTTGCCGGCGTAGATATCGGCCAGCACCGGCCCGGTGAGCTTCACCGCATTGGCCTCGATGCCCGGCAGGTTCACGATCGGCACCACGGCGCCCATCACGGTGGGGAACTGCAGCAGCTTGTTCTCGGTGAGCTTCGGCCCGTCAACCGGGGCGTCGGACGCGCCGAAATCCACCGTGCGGTTCATGATCTGGTTCTG
>CAIWAJ010000443.1:0-6031 GCA_903910565.1 uncultured Rhodospirillales bacterium | reverse complement strand
GACGTCGAGGACGTCATAGGCTGAGAAACTGTCTGTAAAGACGATAGAATCTGGCTTGATCCGCTGCTGAATGATCGGCATCAGCGTGCTGCGGCCGGCGTTGGGGATGCCGACCGCATGGACGTTGCCTCCGCGCTCGAGAAGCCCGAACACCGGAACCTTCCCACTAACCTACGTCGACTCCTGCTCCATCAAATCCCTGCCAACCTCACTGCGATAGTCCGCCTGTCGCTTCCGTGCCGTGGCGTCGAGGGACAGGACGGTCCGCAGGTGGCGGTGCATGCGGCCGATTTCACGGAGCTGGCGTTTACCGTGGGCCGCCGCGCTGACGCTGGCGGGGTGGCGGCGGTGGGCGTTGAGGGGGGTCGCGATGTAGCCGACCGCCGCGCCATCCTGCGACAAGGCTTCGACGTAGAGCCGCCAGTCGCCGGCGATGCGGAACTGATCGAGGTCGGCGGCGCAGCGGTTGAGCGCCGCCAGCAGCGCGGCGCGGCGCCACAGCACGGCGGAGGCGTTGAGGATGAGATTGCGCTCGGCGAGGCAGCGGCGGACGAAATCCGGACCGGCGAACACCCCGTCGCGAAGCAGCGCCTCGGCGCCGGCGGCGATGCAGTAGTCGCGGGAGTCTGGCCAAAGCAAGCTGCCGCTGGCATCGATCGCCCGGCTGTCGCAGAAGGCCAGCACGGTTTCCGGCTGCGCCTGCATGACGCCGAGCAGGGCTGCCAGCAGCTCGGGGTCGGCGACGTCATCGGCCTCGGCGATCCACAGGAACTCGCCCTTCGCCGCCTCGGCCGCGCGCCGCCATTGGTGGAACACCGATCCGGAGTTGGTTTCGGCGGTCTGGATGCACAGCTCCCGCCGCCATTCCTTGGCCACCGCGGCTGCCACCGGGACGCTGTCATCGGTCGAGGCGTCGTCGAGCAGGAGTACTTCGCGCACCGGGACCGTCTGGCTGAAGATCGAGGCGAGGCGGGACGGGAGAAAACGGCCGTAGTTGTAGCTCGGCACCACCACCGAGACGTCGGCCAGTGCGGGTTGGGCGAGATGGAGCAGCCGCTCGGCGTAGTCGGCGAAGGAAAAGGCGGCGCCGGCGCGGGCGGCGAGGCGGGCGCGGCCGCCGGGGATGCCACGGGCCGCGAAGCGGAGCAGCGCGTCCGCCATCGCGTCGGTATCGGCGATCGGCACGTTGGTGCCGCCGCCGAACGCGGCCAGCAGGTCCGGGATGCCGCCGGTGCCGGCGAAGGCGACCACGGGCAGCCCGGCCGAGAGCGCCTCGAGCGCCACGCTGGGGTAGGGGTCCTCCCGCGAGGTGAGGGCGAAGGCATCGGCGGCGGCGAGCCAGGATTCGATCTCCGCCTGGTGGCCGGGCAGGCAGAAGCTGCCGGTTGCCTCGGCGGTGGCGATTTCGCGGGTGAGATAGGCGCGCATGGCGGGTTCGATCGCGCCGAGCCAGCAGAACAGCACGGTCTCGCGCCGCCGGCGGGCGGCCTGCCAGGCCTGGAGGAACAGGTCGAACCCCTTGCGCAGGTCGGCATAGCCGATGCCGACCACCATGGCGGTGTCACCATCGATCCCGAGGTGCCGGCGCATCTGGCGTCGGGTGGCGGGCGCGTAGGTGATCCGGCGATAGCAGCCCTGGGGCAGCACCCGCACATCCACGGGATTGACCGAGGTGGCGGCGAGGAAGCGGTCGCGCACATGGGCGGCGGCGAAGACCACCGCGCTTGCGGCCCCGGCACCGGCCCGGGCCCCGGTGAGCAGCGCCTTCTCGGCCAGCAAGGCGGGGAGTTCGTGGATCAGCAGCACCGCATCGATCCCCGCCGCGCGCAGGATTGGGATCACCCATGCGGAGGCGGCGGAATTGACGATCGCCGCGCTGAAGCCGCGCCCGGCCCAGGTGCTCGCCAGCTGGGCCAGATGCGCCGCAGTGCGCTCCGCCTCGGCCAGCACCTTGCCCCGCGCGATGGCGGCATAGTCCGGGGCGAGATCGCCACCATCGAGCAGCAGATACTCGGCATCGACGCCATGGGCCCGGCGCAGCTTGCCAAGCAGATGCAGCAGCAAGTGCTGCGCCCCGGCGGCGAAGGCGTCATGGCCGACCAGCAGCAGCTTGCCCTCCCGCCGCCGCTCGGCGAGGCGGGTCACCGCGCGGGCGGTGGCGTTGAGGTAGGCGGCGCCGAAATGCTGGTCGGGTTCGAGATAGGCGCCCTCGGCCCATTCGTTCCATGCATTGATGCAGACCAGCGGGCGGCCGAGCGGGGCGGCTTGGGCGGCGCGGGCGACCAGCTCGCCGAGCCATGCCTGGTATTTGGCCGGCGTCGAACCGCGCAGCACCAGGCCGGCGCCTTGGCGGCGGGCATCATTGTCCCAGCTCGGCACCGCGGTGCGGATCAGCGGGAACGCCGTCGGCGGCGCCGCCAGCGATGCGGCGGCGATGTCGTCGTAGTCGTAGACATGGGCGGTCAGTTTGGGGTCGAACAGGCGCACGGACGCGTTCCGCCGTTCCAGCTCCTTGGCGAGCTTGTGGGGCGGGAACTCCACCGCGGCATCGAAGCCGAATTCACGGGGATCGAGCGCGTCGAAACTCTGCGCCATCACCAGCAGGGGCGCCTCGGCGTGGCGGTCCTGGAACAGCGCCCGCCAGCGCGCCAGCGTCGCTGGCGTGTCGGGGATATCGGCGGCGCGGTAGATCATCAGCAGCGGGCGGCCATCGACGCGGATGTAGCGGGGGTCGCGGAAATGACGGGCGAAGCAGTCGACCAGCGCGGCGTCGTCGGCGACGTCGTAGTCCTGGCTGATCAGCACTTCGTGGTCCGAGCCGTCCCAGCGGCGGGTCCAGTTCTCGTTGGCCCACATCAGGCAGAAGGGGAAGTCGATCCCGGGGTCGGCGAGCCAGGCCTCGACCGGGGCTTCCAGCAGGCGTCGGCCATTGAACCAGTAGAAATAATGCACGAACCCGGCCAGCCCGGCGGCACGCGCCATCGCCGCCTGACGGCGCATGGTGGCGCGGCCCTCCGCGGTGTCACCGAGCCGGTAGTGCCCGAGATCGCGCGGGATGCGCGGCTGGTAGTGCCCGGCAAAGCGCGGCAGCGCGCGGCCGAGCGCGGTCCATTCGGTGAAGCCGGTGCCCCACCACCTGTCATTCTCCGGCACCGGGTGGAACTGCGGCAAGTAGAAGGCGAGCACGTCGGCATGGCGGCGGGCGCTGTCGGGCAGGGGCTCGACGGTTTCGAAGTGTGGCCCGGGGGCGCTGAACCGGCGCACCTCCTCGAACACATCGGCCTCCGCGGTCGGCGCCATGGTGTGCAGGCGGATCGCGTGGCGGTGGCGGCGGAAATGCAGCAGCGGGTTTTCCGTGGTCGCTGGCTCGAGGTAGCGATGGATGTAGTACTGGGTATCGAAGGTCGCGGAGGGGTTGCGGCCCTCCTGGAAGCCGTAGAGCAGATAATGCTCGCAGGGATCGACCCCCGCGGCGGCGATGTCGGGGTATTGCGTGAGGTAGTGGGCGGGATCGAACTCCGGCAGCGGGGACACGCTGCCGTCGCGGCAGCGCAGCAGGAAATGTGCGAGCAGGGTGTGTTCGGGGTCTGCGGTGTGCTGGCCGCGATACCAGTCGAGGTCGAAGAACTCGCTGGGCGCGCGGCCCTCAGCCTCGCCGGCGGAGATGTAGTGCAGCAGCGGATTGACCCCGGCGCGCGACACGTCGGGGTTGCGGGCACGGTACCACAGCGGGTCGAAATAGAAGTTCGGGCGTCGCCCCTCGACCCAGCCTTGGGCGATGAAATGGGTGGCGGGGTCGATCCCGTGCGCGGCGACGCCGGGGTAGGCGCGGAGATACCAGCCGGCATCGAACAGATCCGAGGCGGCGAGCATGGCGATGTCGCTGGCGAGATTTCCGCCGAGCGCCTCGCTGACCGCCCAGGCCTCACTGCCGGCCCACAGGCGGCTGGGCTGGATGTCGTTCATGATGTTGCGGCGAACGGCGAAGCGGAGCGCGTCATGCGAGGCTCGATCGTTGAAGGCGTGCGTCATGGACAGCATCCACGACGCGGCATGGCGCGCCAGCAGAATCGGTCGTGAATCGAACGACTAGCGACGAATTAACGAATGCCGGCGAAAATCAAGCCCGAGCGTTATAGCAATAACGGAACCCGGATCACCGGACCCCTGGGTCAGGCTTTGCTGACATTCCAGAATACCGGCATCATTCCCTTCAGCGGTGTCGAGATTTTCTTCGACCAGGCGGCCGGCGGCAAATACTGGCCGAGCGGGATGACGGTGACCAGCTCAAGGCAGCGCGCCTGGATCTGCTCGCAGAGGTGCTTCTGTTGCGCCGGGTCACTCGCATCCAGCCACTGTTCGCGCAGGGATTCGAGCGTCGCGTCCTCCGGCCAGCCGAACCAGGCCTTCTTGCCGTTGCCGCGCACGCCGCTTGGCAGCAGCGGATCGACATACTCGGCCGCCGGGTTGCCGGCCGGGAACATCGACCAGCCGCCCTTATCGAGCGGGGCGTGGCTGGTGCGGCGCTCCACCACCGTGCCCCAATCGGTCGAGACTTCATCGACATTGAGCCCGACCTGGCGGAAGGCTTGGGCCACCACGCCGATCATCGCGTTGTAGAAGACCTGGTCGGTGGGGTGGAACAGCACCACCCGCTCGCCGTTGTAGCCGGCGGCCTTCAGCATCGCCTTGATTTCGGGGATGCTCCGGCGACGGCGCACCAGCTCCATCCCCGCCTCGTTCTCGCCGGGCGAGCCGGGCACGAACAGGCCGACCGGAGCGTTGAACAGGCTGCGGTCCTCCCCCATCGTCGCGGTCATCACCTCGACCTGGTCGATCGCCGCCAGCATGGCCTGGCGCACGCCGAGATTGGCAGTCGGCCCCTGCTCCCAGTTCGGCCGCAGCACGCCGTAATAGCCGGTGCGGTCCAGCACGCCGACGGTGACGCCGGGGCTTTTGCGCAGCATCGGCAGGAGGTCCGGCAGCGGCGTTTCCACCCAGTCGACCTCACCGGTGACAAGCGCATTGGCCGCCGTCGCGGCGTCGGGGATGACGTGCCACTCCACGCGGTCAACCATCGCGCGCAGACCGCCCGCGCTGTAATCGGCCGCTTCATCGCGCGGGACGTAACCGGTATGGCGGGCGAACACGGCGCGGCTGCCGGAGACGTACTCCTTCGCCTCGAAGCGGAACGGGCCGCTGCCCACCACCTCGGTGATCGCTTTGAACGGGTCGGTCTTGGCGATGCGCTCCGGCATGATCACCGGGGTCGGTTGGGTCTTCGACAGGGCGGCGGGCAGGCTGCCGAAGGGCTTCTTGAGCCGGAAGACCATGCTGCGGTCGTCCTTGACCTCGAGCGCGTCAAGCCGGTCCGCGATGCTTTGGCCGGCGGGATCGCGCTTCATCCAGCGGTTGAGCGAGGCGACGCAATCCCGCGCCAGCACGCGCTCACCGTCATGGAACGTGAGACCGTCGCGCAGCGTCAGCGTCCAGCGCCGGCCGCCATCCTCGACCAGGGCGCCGGCGATCATCTGCGGCTTTGGTTCGAGCTGGGCGTTGCGGCCATAGAGGGTCTCGAACACCATGGCCGCCGCGTTGCGCGTCACTGTGGCCGTGGTCCAGACCGCGTCCATGGTGACCAGATTGCCCTGCGGCACGAAAACGAGCGGCGCGGCGGCGCGCGCTACATGCGGGCGCGTCAAGGCGACGGCACCGGTGGCGGCAATGAATGAGCGACGTTTCATCCTGGCATTCCCTTGGGCGGTGAGGTGGCCCTTATTGGCGCTGAGTATAGCGCGAGTAGGAAGGAAGCGGTTCTTTTTTGAAAAAAAAGAACCAAAAAACTTTCATTCGTTTGGCATCGTGCTTGCCGCGGAGGGCGCACAGCAAGCGGATAGAAAGTTTTTGCCTCTTTTTTTCAAAAAGAAGCGCTTTCTTCCTTACAACATCGCGAGCGATTGCTTGCGCCGCGGCGGCGGGTAGGCCGCGTCGATCTCGGCGAGGTCGGCGGGCGTGAGGGCGATATCGGCGG
>CAIWAJ010000442.1:0-4475 GCA_903910565.1 uncultured Rhodospirillales bacterium | reverse complement strand
GCGCCAAGCAGGCCGAGCCGGAATGGGGTCATCTCAGTCGAAATCCCCGGCAAGCTCGCCGCGGACTTCATCGGGCAGCACCGCCATGTGGCCGTAATTGGCATGGCCGAAGCCGATGGTCACCTGGGTGCCCGAGGTGCGGAAAGCCGCGATCTGCTCGGGCGTGAAGTGGAAATGCACGAACTGCACCGAGGACGCCTTGCCATCCGCGGTCGTGCGGTCCTGGTCGGCCTCGGGGGAGCCCTTGATCTCGTGGCCGGCGAAGCGGAGGAAAGTGCTCTCCTCGATCCCGCCCAGCCGGTCCAGCATGCGCTTGCGCCGATCGGGATCGTCGATCTCGATCATGAACGTCGCCGTCAACTCACTGCCCTGCGGAACCAGCGGATTATACGCCGCCAGCTCATCGGGAATCTGCCCCTCGCCGCCGCGCTCGATGAACAGCATCTCGTGGACCTGGTGCCACATGGTCTGCCAGTTCTCGAAATAGAAGGTGACGAACGGCCCGACCTCGAGCCGGCGCTTGCGCTTCATCACCGTCATCTTGCGGCGCCAATCGGCGCGGGTTTTCGCGTAATCCTCCATGGTGAGGATGTCGTCGCGTTCGATGGCGTGCTTGTGGGCCATGGCAAGGGTCACTTTCAGTATCCGTAGGCGCGGGCGAAAAGCTGGACGGGGTGGGTCACGCGCTCCGGCTTGGGCGCGTCACCCGGCAGGCGGTCGATACCCTGGGTGATATGCACGCCGGCGAGCGGGCACTCGGAGGTGACAAAAGCCTTGCCGCCCTCCTTCACCTGGCGGGCGACGGGACGGCCGACCTTAAGGGCGGTGTCGAAATACTCGTTCTTGAACCCCCAGGAGCCGCCATGCCCGGAGCACCGCTCGATCACCTGCACATCGGCCTCCGGCAACAACCGCAGCATTTCAGCCGCCTTCTGCCCCATGTTCTGGGCCCGAGCATGACAGGCCATATGCAGCGCAACACCGCCGCCGATCGGCACGAGACCGGGAGCGAGGCCCTCTTTCTTCGCGATATCGACGATGTATTCGGTGATATCGAAGCTGTTGGCCGCGAGCGTCTTCACCGCCGGATCGTCCGGCAGAATCAACGGCCACTCGAATTTCAACATCAGCGCGCAGGACGGCACGATGGCGATCACGTCATACCCGCGCGCGATCCAGATGCCGAGTTCGCCCGCCACCGTGCGCGCACTGTCCGCGACCTTGCCGATCTGCCCCTGCTCCAGCATGGGCATCCCGCAGCAGCCGGGATAAACGATCTCGGTATCCACCCCATTGCGCGCCAGCACGGCGCGCGCGGCGAGGCCGACCTCGGGGTCGTTATAATTGCCGTGACACGTCGCGTAGATCACCGCCTTGCGGCCAAAAGCCGGGGCCTCGGTGTTCAGCTCCGGCCGGTTGCCAACGGCGCGCTGCTCGAGCGAGCGGGCGGCGTATTTCGGGAGTTCAGCCTTGGGGTGAAGCCCCGCGAACTTGGAGAGCAGCGGACGGGTCAGCGCGTTGTCCGTCGCGGTCACCCAGTTGGCAATCGGGGCGGCGAGGCCGGCGAAGGCGGCGTTGCGATCGGTCTTCGCAAGCTCCCCATCAATAGCCGAAAGCTCGCCCTTGCGCGCCTCGACGGCGCGATAGCGCAGCATCAGATGCGGGAAGTCGAGGTTGAAGCTGTGCGGCGGCACGTAGGGACACTTCGTCATGTAGCACATGTCACACAGCGTGCAGGCGTCGACGACCGGCTTGAAATCCGCCGATTTGACAGTGTCGAGCTCTTCGGAAGGCGCGGCGTCGACGAGGTCGAACAGCTTGGGGAAACTGTCGCACAGGTTGAAGCAGCGGCGACAGCCGTGGCAGATGTCGAAAACCCGGCGCAATTCCTGGTCGAGCTTGGCCTCGTCGTAAAAATCCGGGTTCTGCCAGTCGATGGGATGCCTTGTGGGGGCTTCGAGGCTGCCTTCGCGCATGGTGTTTTTCCGATGATGAACACGAGGGTGCGGCCCTCGCAGAGGGCCATGGCCCTGGACGCGGTGCCTGGCTACCGTGTCAGCCGCCGAGGGTGGCTGACACGGTAGGGTCTGGTATCAACCGGCCCCGCGGAGATACCGCGGGACCAGGTGATCACTTGATTTCGTCGAGCGCGCGCTGGAAGCGGCCGGCATGCGAGCGCTCGGCCTTGGCCAGCGTCTCGAACCAGTCCGCGATCTCGTCGAAGCCTTCCTCGCGGGCGGACCGCGCCATGCCCGGATACATATCGGTGTATTCGTGCGTCTCGCCGGCGACGGCGGCGGCGAGGTTGTCGGAGGTCTTGCCGATCGGCAGGCCGGTGGCGGGGTCACCGACGGACTCGAGGAACTCGAGATGGCCGTGGGCGTGGCCGGTCTCGCCTTCGGCGGTCGAGCGGAACACGGCGGCCACGTCGTTGTAGCCCTCGACGTCGGCCTTCTGCGCGAAATAGAGGTAGCGACGGTTGGCCTGGGACTCGCCGGCGAAGGCGGCCTTCAGGTTGTCTTCGGTTTTGCTGCCCTTGAGCTGCATCTCAATTCCTCCTGCGATGAATGGCGGGCCGCCGGGGGGCGGCCCGTCATCGATGGAGGATATAGGCCAGCTCGGCATGTCGCACCAATGAAGAGTTTCGCTCGTTTTGATCGAGCGGTTCGATCATCAGGCCCCGAGATGGAAGAGACAGTCACCACGGCTGGTGCGGCCCGGGATGCGTTTGCACAGCACCAGCCCACCGGCCTGGAAGCGCAGTTCGGCTGGCTTTGCCCAGGGCGTCTCGGGCGTGTAGATGCGCGCGGCAAGCTGGCCGGCCTTCACGGTCTGGCCGAGTTCGACGCAGGGCTCCCACACGCCGCTCTCCGAGGCGTAGACAAAATGCTCGGGCCCGGAAACGGTGACCACGCGGGTCCGCTTGGCGATGGCGATGCGCTCGCTCTCCGGCAGGATGCCGGCATGCACCAGCATGTTGTTCAGACCGCGCTGCACGATGCGCAAAGCCGCCGGGGTGACTGTGCCGCTGCCGCCAAGCTCGGTCCCAATCGCGGGAATGCCGAGGCGTTCGGCGCCGCCAGAGAGCGTGTTGTCCTGCCCAGTGCCCGATCCGCCGGGGGTGATGTAGGCGAGAGGTGAGCCGAACGCCTCAAGCAGCCCCTTCTGCGCGGCATCCCGCTTCTTATTGCCGCTCAGCTTCATCAGCGCGCAGGGGACATACATCAGCGAGGAGCCGCCGGAATGCAGATCGGCGACGAAATCGGCCTGGGGCAGCAGGGTGCTTTCGATCCAGTAGGCGATCTGCTGCGTCACCGTGCCATCGGGATTGCCGGGGAAGGCGCGGTTGAGATTGACTTCGTCGATCGGCGAGGTGCGGCGGCCGGCCATACCGGCGGAGAAATTGGCCATCGGCAGCAGGATGACGCGACCCTGGATTTTTGCGGGGTCAAGCTTGCGCGCGAGATTGCACAGCGCGACCTGACCTTCATACTCGTCACCATGGTTGCCCGAGGTGAAGACGGCGGTGGGCCCCTTGCCGTTCTTGATCACCACGATGGGAATCGGGATGAAGCCGTAGGCCGAGGCATGCACGGAGTGAAAAAGGCGGACGAAGCCGGTTTGCTTGCCGTCCCTCTCGAAATCGACTTCAGAGACAAGGCGGCTTTTCTTGGGGTCGAGCATGGCGGCTCCTTCGGTCTTAGGGGTTGGTGAGCAGATGGCAGGCGGCATCGTGGTTCGGCGTCTGGGGACGTAGTACGGGCGCCTCGCTGCGGCAGATCGGCATGACATGCGGGCAGCGCGTGTGGAAACGGCAGCCGGATGGCGGGTTCAGCGCGCTCGGAATATCGCCGGCCAGGCGTTGGCGCTTGCCGCGGCCACGGAGCGCGGGGTTGAGCGCGGGAACGGCGGCGATCAGGGCCTGAGTGTAGGGATGCAGCGGCGCGCGGTAGATCGTCCGCTTATCGGCAATTTCGACGATTTTGCCGAGATACATCACCGCCACCCGGTCCGAGATATGCTTCACCACGCTGAGATCATGCGCGATGAATAGTAGCGTCAGCCCCAGCTCGGATTGCAGGTCCTGCAACAGGTTCACGATCTGCGCCTGGACGGATACGTCGAGCGCCGAGACCGGCTCGTCGCACACCACGAGCTTGGGTTTCAGCACCAGCGCCCGCGCGATCCCGACACGCTGCCTCTGGCCACCGGAGAACTCGTGCGGGAAGCGCTCCGCGGCGCGGGCTGGAAGGCCGACGAGGCGCAGCATGTCCGCCACCTCAGCACGGGCGGCGGCATCGGGTTTCGCGCCGTGGATCAGCAGCGGCTCCATGACGATGTCTTCCACCGTCATGCGCGGATTGAGCGCGCCGTAGGGGTCCTGGAAGATGATCTGCATCCCCGCCCGCACGCTGCGCAGCGCCCGCGCATCGAGACCGGTGATCTCCTGCCCGGCGAAATGGATGCTGCCAGCG